>CAJONT010000120.1 GCA_905235975.1 uncultured Prevotella sp. | reverse complement strand
CACGCGAATTTGCAATTCTTTTATCATACAAACAGCAGACGTCTGCTATCTTTGCGAAAAGTGGCGTCTGTACAGAGCCAGACGCCACCTATAAAATATTATTATTGCCGAAATTAGAAGTTGATACCCACGTTGAACAGCAGTGCATGGCCATGTGAGGAGATATCCTCAGTGACTATGGTAGCTTTCTTCAGGTCATCGTTGTCAGCGATGTTGGTCACGCCGAACTGATAGCCGAGTTCTGCATACAGATTGTTCCACTCGACGCCGCAACCCAACTTGAATCCCAGTTCTGAATGTTTCAGGTATTTAAAGTCGCCGCTGATAGCTGTGGCCACATAAGGTCCGAAGAAAGGCAGGATGGCCACATTGTTCTCCAGTCCCACACCATATTTAATAAGTAATGGTAACTGGAAATAGTTGAGATGTCCGTCATGATTGAGGGGTGAACCGTTGTATTTCAGTTTTTCACCACCACGCTCTGAGTATTGAAGACCACTCTCGAGGAAGACCGGTGCACTTTCAGAAACACGAAGACCCACAATACCGCCCAGTGTCATACCCGTACGGCCATCGTCAGCTTTCATATCGCCTCCTATACCGCCGAAAGAAACACCGATACGGATACCCCAGTAGGTGTGTTCCTCGTCGATGGTGAAACCGCCGCTGCTAAACTGAGCGAATGAAGGTACTGCCAAAAGGCAAACTGCAATAAATGTCAATAACTTTTTCATAATAAAAATATTAAAGTGTTACATAAATTCCTGCATAAGAGATAACGACATTCGCCCAATCATTGTGTAAGAAAAAGGTTATTCATCGTCATTACTTTGGATGCAAAGATAACAAAAAAAAACATTTCTGCAAATAATATAACAAAATTGTGCCATAGAAAACGAGTAAAGAGGAAAGATTCACCATTCGTACTCACAATTTCACATACAAAAGTCAAGATATTGTGGAAAACTTTGTAAATTTGCATGCAAAAACAACAATCGCCCGCCAGTGGTGGGTATCACTTATATTTTAAGGCATCAAATAGATGAAAGTAATGAAATTTGGCGGAACGTCCGTAGGTTCCGTAGAAAGCATCCTGATTCTGAAAAAGATTGTAGAAAAGGCTGCCGCTGAGCAACCCGTGATAGTGGTAGTGAGTGCTTTGAACGGTATCACCGACCAGTTGATAGACACCTCCGAGCGAGCCCGTCGCGGTGACGAAAGTTACGGCACCTCATTTGTGCAGATGCTGAACCGTCATCATGAAATGGTAGATGCCATCATTGCCGACGATCAGAAGCGCGAGGAGCTGCAGAAGAAGATAGATGTGCTGTTCAACGAGTTGAAGAGCATTCTCTTCGGTGTATACCTGATACATGACCTCAGCGAGAAGACCCTTGATGCCATCGTGAGCTATGGTGAGCGACTGAGCAGCTGCATCGTGGCCACCCTTCTCGACGATGCCCGTTGGTACGACGCCCGCACCTTTATCCGCACCGTGCGCAAGAACGGGCACCACACCCTCGACAGCGAGGTCACCTACCCCCTTGTGCGCAAGACCTTTTCCAATCTGCCCAAGATATCCTTAGTGCCCGGATTCATCAGCCGTGACAGCAAGACGGGCGACATCTCCAACCTTGGCCGTGGCGGCAGCGACTACACATCCGCCATCATTGCCGCCGCCCTCAATGCGGAATGTCTGGAGATATGGACCGATGTAGACGGTTTCATGACCGCCGACCCCAAGGTGATAAAGAGTGCCTACACCATCAACCACCTGAGCTATATCGAGGCCATGGAGCTTTGCAACTTCGGTGCCAAGGTGATTTATCCCCCTACGATATACCCTGTTTGCGTAAAGAAGATACCTATTCTTGTGAAGAACACCTTCAACCCCGATGGTCCGGGCACGGTGATACAGGAAGAGAGGGACAACGACAGCCGTCCCATCAAGGGTATCTCCAGCATCAACGGCACCTCCCTTATCACAGTGACGGGTTTGTCGATGGTGGGTGTGATTGGTGTGAACCGCCGCATCTTCACTGTGCTGGCAGAAAACGGCATCAGCGTGTTCATGGTGTCGCAGGCCTCATCGGAGAACTCCACCTCCATCGGTGTGCAGCAAGCCGACGAGACAGCCGCCGTGGAGGTGCTGAACCGTGAGTTTGCAAAGGAGATAGAAGACGGTGCCATGAACCCCATGCAGGTAGAGTCGGGTCTTGCCACCGTGGCCATTGTGGGAGAAAACATGAAGCACACACCCGGTATCGCCGGCAAGCTCTTCGGCACCCTCGGGCGCAGCGGCATCAGTGTAATCGCCTGTGCACAGGGAGCCTCGGAGACCAACATCTCGTTTGTGGTGGACAGCCGTCTGCTCCGCAAGTCGCTCAACGTAATCCACGACTCCTTCTTCCTTTCCGAATACAAAGTGCTGAACCTCTTCATCTGCGGTGTAGGCACCGTGGGCAGCAAACTGATAGAGCAGATACGCACCCAATATGAAGTGCTCAAGGAGCGCAACCGCCTGAAGCTCAATGTGGTGGGTTTGGCCACCAGTACGCGTGCCATCTTCACCCGCGACGGGATAGACCTGAGCCGTTACCGCGAGTTGCTGGCAGAATCACAGCCGAGCGACAACAACCGTCTGCTGAACGAGGTGCTGGGTATGAACATCTTCAACAGCGTGTTTGTAGACTGTACGGCGAGCGGCGAAGTGGCCTCCCTCTACCCCACCCTGCTTGCGCACAACGTCAGCGTGATAGCCGCCAACAAGATAGCCGCCTCGTCGGACTACAGCAACTATCTCCGACTGAAGCACACCGCGCTGACCCGTGGTGTGAAATTCCGCTACGAGACCAATGTGGGAGCCGGTCTGCCCATTATCGGAACCATCAACGACCTCTGCAACTCCGGCGACAGGATATTGAAGATAGAAGCCGTGCTGAGCGGCACGCTCAACTTCATTTTCAACGAGATAAGTGCCACGGTGCCCTTCTCCGAGACTGTGCGCCGCGCCAAGGAGCAAGGCTACAGCGAACCCGACCCCCGTGTGGACCTGAGCGGCACCGATGTGGTGCGTAAGTTGGTGATTCTGGCACGCGAGGCCGGATACCATGTGGAACAGGAAGACGTAGAGAAGCGTCTTTTCGTGCCAGCCGACTATTTCGAGGGCAGTGTGGACGAATTCTGGCGTCGCCTGCCCCAGTTGGATGCCGATTTCGAGATACGTCGCCGCCGTTTGGATGCCGAAGGCAAGCGCTGGCGTTTTGTGGCCACGATGGACCACGGCCACACCCGTGTGGAACTGCAGGAGGTGGAGAAAGGCCATCCCTTCTACAACCTTGAAGGCTCTAACAACATCGTGATGCTCACCACAGAGCGCTACAAAGAATATCCCATGCTGATACAAGGCTACGGAGCCGGTGCCAGCGTGACGGCAGCCGGCGTTTTTGCCAACATCATGTCAGTAGCCAACATCTGATTCGCCATGAAACATCTCATCATCTTAGGCGACGGCATGGCCGACCATGCCATCGACCGTCTTGACGGGAAGACACCACTGCAAGCCGCCCACAAGCCCCACATGGACTGGCTTGCCCGTGAAGGGCGCACAGGGCGTCTTATCACGATACCCGAAGGCTTCCCCCCCGGTTCCGAGGTAGCCAACACAGCCATTCTGGGCTATGACCTTCACGAGGTGTATGAAGGTCGCGGTCCGCTCGAAGCCGCCTCTATCGGCTATGAGATGCGCCCCGACGACATGGCTATCCGCTGCAATCTCATCACGCTGCGCGACGGCCGCATACTAAACCACCACGGCGGTCACCTCACCACCCCCGAAGGAGCCGCAATGGTGCGTTTTCTCGACCGGGAATTGGGAGATGAGCGCGTACGTTTCATCCCCGGCATCCAGTACCGCCACCTGTTGGTGATACGCGGCGGCAACAAGCACATCATCTGTTCACCGCCCCACGACCACCCCGATGAGCCGTGGGAGCCCCTTCTCGTGAAAGCCGACCCCAGTTGGAGCGGTCCCGACGAGCCCGGCCGTCTCACCGCCCAGGAAACCGCCGACCTTATCAACCAGCTTATCCTCCGTTCCCAAGAACTGCTCGTGCATCATCCCTTTCAAGCACAGTGTGTGCAGACAGGTCATGCCACGGCCAACTCCATCTGGCCGTGGAGTCCCGGCTACCGTCCCCACATGGAGCCGCTGAGCACCACCTATCCTTCTATACGGAGCGGCGCCGTCATCTCTGCCGTAGACCTCATAAAAGGCATCGGCCACTATGCCGGTCTGCGTATCATAAATGTGGAAGGTGCCACCGGTCTTTCCGACACCAACTACGAAGGCAAGGCCGCTGCCGCCCTTGAGGCGCTTCGCAGCGACGACTTCGTATTTCTGCATGTGGAGGCGAGCGATGAAGCCGGCCACGACGGCGACCTTGACTTGAAACTGCGCACGATAGAATACCTCGACAGTCGTGTGGTAGGCCCCATCTTAGATGAGGTGCGCACCTGGGAAGAGCCCGTATCGATAGCCCTTCTGCCCGACCACCCCACCCCGGTGGAAATTCGCACCCATGTCGACGAGCCTGTGCCCTTCTGCATCTGGCATAGCGGCATGACGGCCGATGCCGTTCAGACGTTCGACGAGGTGAGCTGCGTGAGCGGCCACTACGGCATGCTGCGTCTGCACGAATTCATGGAAGCCTTCATGGAAGCATGACACCCCTGCATGCTTCAAGTAATACTTTCGCATAGAACTGAAACAAAAAGATACACAATGAGATACTACAGCACAAATGGCAAAGCCCCATTGGCCACGTTAGAAGAAGCCGTGGTAAACGGTCTGGCTCCCGACCGCGGATTGTACATGCCCGAAGAGATACTCAGGTTGCCGGATGAATTCTTCGACGGCATTGAGCACCTTCGTTTTCAGGACATTGCCTGCATCGTGGCCGACGCCTTTTTCGGTGAAGACGTAGAGCAAGATGCCCTTCGCGAAATCGTGTGGGACACCCTGCAGTTTGACTGTCCCGTACACAAGGTGACCCCCGACATCTACTCGCTTGAACTATTCCACGGTCCCACGCTTGCCTTCAAGGATGTAGGAGCCCGTTTCATGGCGCGCCTGCTGCAGTATTTCCTCACCTGTCGCGGCAATGACGAGCGTATCAACGTGCTTGTGGCCACGAGCGGCGACACGGGTTCTGCCGTTGCCAACGGTTTCCTTGGTGTGGAAGGCATCCACGTGTATGTGCTGTATCCCAAAGGCAAGGTGAGCCCCATCCAGGAGTGCCAGTTCACCACCCTTGGCCAGAATATCACCGCGTTGGAGATAGACGGCGTGTTCGACGACTGCCAGGCCCTTGTGAAGAATGCCTTCATGGACGCTGAGCTGAACCGCCACATGCGCCTGACGAGCGCCAACTCCATCAACGTGGCGCGTTTCCTTCCCCAAGCCTTCTACTACTTCAATGCCTACGCCCGTATGAAGGCATTAGGCAAGGCCGACAAACTCGTGATGTGTGTGCCAAGCGGCAACTTCGGCAACATCACCGCCGCCCTTTTCGCCCACCGCATGGGCCTTCCCATCCACCGTTTCATTGCCGCCAACAACAGCAACGACGTATTCTACCAATACCTTCAGACAGGCGAATACCATCCCCAGCCCACGCGTCAGACCCTTGCCAATGCGATGGACGTGGGCGACCCGAGCAACTTTGCCCGTATCGTCGACCTCTACGGCGGTTCGCATGCCCGCGTATCCTCCCTGGTGAGCGGCGCCGCCTATACCGACTACAGCATCCGCTCCGCCCTGCGCACCTGCTACGAGCGCCACGCCTACCTCTGCGACCCCCACGGAGCCTGCGGCTACCAAGCCCTCTGCGACCTGCTCCAGCCCGGCGAGACCGGTGTGTTCTGCGAGACCGCCCATCCCGCCAAGTTCAAAGAGAAGGTAGACGCCATTGCAGGCACCGACACCGCCATCCCCGACCGTCTGGCCGCCTTCATGCGCGGCACGAAGCAGTCGGTGCCCCTGAGCAGTTCGTTTGCCGACTTGAAAGCCTACCTGCTGAAGGAATAGTCTACGAACTTATAAATCGCCCCACATCGATAAGCCAAGGAAAATCGCGTCATTGCAAAAAAAGGTGCGAAACCCTTGGCTATGTCGTTAATATTGGCTAAATTTGCACACAATAATTTGGGATTCCAACTCACACTATGAAATACATCAGCCTGCCCGACGAACAGACACGCCATCTCAGTTTCTATCTGGCTATGGAAGAATACGTAGCCCGTGAGATGGATTTTGACGATGCTTTCTTCATGTGGCAAGTAGAGCCGACTGTCATATTCGGCCGCAACCAAGTGATGGAAAGCGAGGTGAACATCGACTACTGCCACGACCACCACATCGAGATAGTCCGTCGCAAGAGCGGCGGAGGATGTGTGTATGCCGACATGAGCAATATCATGTTCTCCTACATCACCAAAGAGGAGAATGTGAACTTCACCTACAACCGGTACATCAACCTTGTGCTGCACATGCTGCACAGCATAGGCATAGAGGCGCATTCGAGCGGACGCAACGACATACTTATCGACGGCCGCAAGGTGTCGGGCAATGCCTTCTACCATCTGCCAGGCAAGAGCATCGTCCACGGCACGATGCTCTATGACACCAACATGGAGAACATGGTGGGCAGCATCACGCCGAGCGACGACAAGTTGGTGAGCAAAGGTGTGAAGAGCGTGCGTCAGCACATAGCCCTCCTGAAGGACTACACCACGCTGACGCTTGAAGAGTTCAAGCAAGCCGTCCGCGAGCGTCTCTGCGACAGCGAAATCACCCTCGATGCCGCCGCCGTAGCCCGCATAGAAGAGATGCGGCAGGAATACCTCACCCCCACCTTCCTCTACGGGCACAACCCCGCCTATACGCTTGTTCGCAAGCACCGCATAGAAAACGTGGGCGAGTTCCAGCTTCGCTTAGAGGTGCGTCACGGCAAGATACTCCATGCCGACCTCACCGGCGACTTCTTCCTTGTGGGCGACATGGAGCGTTTCATCATCCAGCCGCTCATCGGACAGTCGTACGAGCGCGATGCCCTCAAGAAATTATTGCCACCGCATCCTGAGGACATCATCTTGGGTCTGCGGAAACGAGACCTCATCAGTATATTGATAGACTGACAGACTGAACGACCCTAACTAACCTTTAGATATAAAATATGGAAAACAAGAGAACCTGTCTTTACGACCGCCATGTGGCCCTTGGAGCCCTCATCTCCCCCTTCGGCGGTTTTGACATGCCTATCCAGTATTCATCCATCATCGAAGAGCACAACGCCGTGCGTCAGCACTGCGGCGTGTTCGACGTCTCCCACATGGGCGAAGTGCGCGTGACGGGTAACGATGCCGAGAAATATGTGAACCACATTTTCACGAACGATGTGAAAGACGCCCCTGTGGGCAAGATTTTCTACGGCATGATGTGCTATCCCAACGGCGGCACTGTCGACGACATGCTTGTTTACAAGATGGGAGAGAACGATTTCTTCCTTGTGATAAATGCCGCCAACATAGACAAAGATGTGGCGTGGATGAAGGAACATCTCGACGGTTTTGACCTGAAGTTTGAGCATTGTTCCGACTGCTATGGTGAGGTGGCCGTACAAGGTCCCGAATCGGAACAAGTAATGGAGGAAGTACTCGGCTTGAAAGTGTCAGAGTTGACATTCTATACCTGCAAGACCATCGATGCCGACGGCGAGACCGTGATAGTGAGCCGTACGGGCTACACCGGCGAAGACGGTTTTGAGATATACGGTTCACACGACTTTATCCGTCGTCAGTGGGACCTGCTGCTTGCGAGCAAGCGCTGTGCGCCTTGCGGCCTGGGGTGCCGCGACACCCTCCGTTTTGAGGTAGGCCTTCCGTTGTACGGCGATGAGCTGTCGGAAGAAATCTCGCCGGTGATGAGCGGCCTGAGCATGTTCTGCAAGTTCGACAAGCCCTCTTTCATCGGTCGTGAAGCCCTTCTGGCCCAAAAGACCGACGGCGTAGCCCGCCGCATCATCGGCATCGAGCTTGAGGGACGTGCTGTGCCCCGTCACGGCTACCCCGTGCTCTTTGAAGGCGAACAGGTGGGAGAAGTGACTACTGGCTACAACTCCATTTCCACGGGTAAGAGCGTGTGCATGGCCCTTGTGGACACCGCCCATGCCAAGTTGGGCACCCCCCTTTCGGTCCAGATACGCAAGAAGACCTTCCCCGGAGTGGTGGTGAAGAAGCGTTTCTACGAAAAGCACTACAAGAAATAAGCAAACATATCAAAAAAACAATATAAAAATAGAAGAAAACTATGGCAAAAGTGATTGAAGGACTCTACTACGCAGAGTCGCACGAGTATGTTCGCATTGAAGGCGAATATGGTTATATCGGCATTACCGACTATGCTCAGCACGCATTGGGCAACGTGGTGTATGTGGACATGCCCGAAGAGGACGACGAAGTGGAAGCCGGCAGTGAGTTCGGCGCCGTGGAGAGTGTGAAAGCCGCCAGCGACCTTATCTCCCCCGTGAGCGGCACAGTGGTTGAGGTGAACGAGGCCCTTGCCGACAGTCCCGAGCTGCTCAACGAAGACGCCTTCGCCAACTGGATTATAAAGGTGCAGTTGTCGGACACGAGCGAGCTCGACAATCTGATGGATGCCGCAGCCTATGAGGCCTATTGCGCCACGCTGTAAGCCACATCGCACAAACCCTATCAAACATAAGACATGTACAAATATTTTCCGCATACCCAGGAAGACTTGGATGTGATGATGCGGGCCACCGGTATCACACATCTCGACGACCTGTTTGCCGAGATACCGGAGCAGATACGCTGGCACGGCGACTACGACCTGCCGCATTCGATGAGCGAGATAGAGATACGCCAGTATTTTTCCCGTCTCTGCGAGCAGAACCAGCGTCTTACGGTGTTTGCCGGTGCCGGTGTGTACGACCACTACACCCCCTCGGTGATTTCCAGTCTTGTGGAGCGTTCAGAGTATCTCACCAGCTACACCCCCTATCAGGCAGAGATTTCTCAGGGCACCCTCCACTATATATTTGAGTTCCAGAGCATGATGACCGCCCTCACGGGTCTTGCCATCTCCAATGCCTCGATGTACGACGGCACTACCGCCACAGCCGAAGCCGTGCTGATGGCTGCCGGCCAGAGCAAGAAAGCCAACAAGGTGGTGGTGTCGCAAACGGTAGACCCCAAGACCCTGCAAGTGGTGCGCACGTATGCCCATTTCCATGGTGTGGAGATTGTAGAAGCCGCCGAGAAAGACGGTGCTACCGACAAGGCCGATGTGGCGCGTCTGCTCAACGAGGGCGGTGTGGCCGGCGTGGTGGTGCAGCAGCCCAACCGCTATGGCGTGGTGGAAGACTTCGGCGGTCTTGCCGATGCCATCCATGCACAGAAAGCCCTTTTCATCGTGAACAGTGTGGCTGCCGACCTCGCCCTGCTGAAGACACCCGCAGAATGGGGTGCCGACGTAGCCGTCGGCGACGGTCAGTCGCTGGGCCTTCCCATGTCGTTCGGCGGTCCCTCCTTCGGCTATATGTGCTGCACGGAGAAGCTGATGCGCAAGATGCCCGGCCGCATCGTGGGCATGACGCGCGACAACCGCGGCCAGCGTGCCTTCGTGCTCACCCTTCAAGCCCGCGAGCAGCATATCCGCCGTCAGAAAGCCACTTCCAACATCTGTTCCAACGAAAGCCTCATGGCCCTCTGGGCCACCATCTACCTCTCGGTGATGGGCAAGGAAGGCCTTAAGGCCGCCGCGCGCGCCTCCTATGGCGGTGCCCACTACCTGTACGACCGCCTGTTGCAGACGGGTCGCTTTACCCCCGCCTTCGACCAGCCCTTCTTCAACGAGTTCTGCGTGCGTTACGACGGCGATGCCGACCGTCTGCTGCAACATCTCCTTTCGCACGGCATTCTCGGCGGTGTGAAAGTAGACGACCACACGCTGATGATTGCGGTGACAGAGAAGCGCACGAAGGAAGAAATAGACCGATTCGTAACCTTAACAGAGGAGGAAGCCCTATGAACAGCAAACTGTACGGAAACCTGATTTTCGAACTGTCGAAACCCGGTCGCGAAGGCTTCAGTCTGCCTGCGAACGAATTTGAAGGCTATGAATTGCCCGAAGAGATGCGCCGTAAGGAAGACGCCCCGCTCCCCGAGTGCGATGAGATGACCGTGGTGCGTCACTATACGAACCACAGCGGCAACAACTTCGGTGTGAACAACGGCTTCTATCCCCTTGGCAGTTGCACGATGAAATACAACCCCGTGATCAACGAGGAGACCTCCAACCTGCCCGGTTTCAGCGACCTGCACCCCTTGCAGCCCGACCACACTACCCAGGGCGCCTTGGCCGTCTATTACCATCTTCAGCAGAGTCTTGCCGCCCTCACCGGTCTGAAGGAATTCACACTGAATCCCTTTGCCGGAGCCCACGGCGAGTTAACCGGTCTGATGATTATCCGCAGCTACCATGCCGAGCGTGGCGACACGAAGCGCACGAAAGTGATTGTGCCCGACTCTGCCCACGGCACCAACCCCGCCTCCGCCGCCGTCTGCGGTCTTGAGGTAGTGGAAGTGCACAGCACCCCCCAGGGTGTGGTCGATGTGGAGCATCTGCGCACGTTGCTCGACGACAGCATTGCCGGCATGATGATGACCAACCCCAACACGCTCGGCCTCTTTGAGCCCCAGATACCCGAGATAGCCGAGATGGTGCATGCCTGCGGCGGTCTGATGTATTACGACGGTGCCAACCTGAACCCGATGCTTGGTGTGAGCCGCCCCGGCGACATGGGCTTCGATGTGATGCACATCAACCTTCACAAGACCTTCTCCACGCCCCATGGCGGCGGCGGTCCCGGCAGCGGTCCTGTGGGCGTGCGCGAGGGCCTTGAGCACCTGCTCCCCCGTCCGAAGGTGGTGCTTCGCGACGGTGCATACAGTGTGGAGCGCGATGAAGACAGCATTGCCGTGGGTGCCTACCTTGGCAACTTCGCAGTGGCCGTGCGTGCCTACACCTACATCCTGTCGCTCGGCCGTGAGCACATCAAGGAGGTCGGTCCGCTCGCCACACTCAACGCCAACTACATCAAAGAGCGTCTGAAAGACGTGTATGAGCTGCCCATCGACACCATCTGCAAGCACGAGTTTGTGTTCAACGGTCTGAAGGACAAGTCGACCGGTGTGACGACGATGGATGTGGCCAAGCGTCTGCTCGACTACGGTTTCCACGCCCCCACCATCTATTTCCCCCTGCTTTTCCATGAGGCCCTTATGATAGAGCCCACCGAGAATGAGAGTATAGACACCATCGACAGCTTCATTGCCGTGATGCGTCAGATAGCCGAGGAGGCCGCCACCGACCCCGAGACGGTGAAGAATGCGCCCATCCGCACCCCGATAGGCCGTGTGGACGACGTATTGGCCGCCAAGCACCCGATACTGACCTACTGGCAGTTGCAAGCCGACAAAGAGAGCCATTCATGACAAGTACAGACATTATTATAATAGGAAGCGGTCCCGGCGGCTACAGAGCCGCCGGCGAAGCCGCCCGTCTGGGCCTTCAGGTGGTCGTAGTAGAATGCGACCAAGCCGGCGGCACCTGTCTGAACCGCGGGTGCATCCCCACCAAGACGTGGTGTCACGAGGCCGAGATGTGGAGCGAAATGCGTCGGAAAGGCTATGCCGGCGACGTAGACTTCAGCAAGATAGCCGCACGCAAAGAGCAGGTGGTGAGCCAGCTGCGCCAAGGCGTGGAGACCCTTCTCTCCATGCCCGGCATCACATTGGTGCGCGGCACAGCCCGTTTCACAGGTGCCCACAGCATCGCCGTGGGCGAAGAGACGTTTACGGCGCCCCACATCATCATCGCTACTGGTTCCGATGCCAAGCGCATACCCGTTGCCGGCATCGACCTACCCCATGTGCTGACCTCTACCGAGCTGCTTGCCATCGACCATGTGCCAGCCCGCCTGTGCATCATCGGTGCCGGAGTGATCGGGATGGAGTTTGCCTCCATCTTCAGCAGTTTGGGCAGCGAGGTGACCGTGGTGGAATTTCTGAAGGAGTGTCTGCCCGCCCTCGACAGCGAGGTAGCCAAGCGACTCCGCACCCTGCTCTCGCGCCGCGGTGTAGACTTCCGCATGCAAGCCGGTGTAAAGGAAATCACGCCCGAAGGAGTGGTCTACGAGCGCAAGGGCAAGACAGAGACCGTGGCAGCCGACACCGTATTGGTGGCCACCGGCCGCAAGCCCCGCCTCGAAGGTCTCGACCTTGACGCCGCCGGCATTGCCTACGGCCGTGGCGGCATTACTGTGGACGACCACATGGAGACCAACGTGCAGGGTGTGTATGCCATTGGCGATGTGAACGGCCGCATCATGCTCGCCCACGCCGCCACCTACCAAGGTCTGCACGTCGTGCACCGCATCGCCGGAAAGTCCGACCACATCCGTCTCGACATCGTACCCTCTGCCATCTTCACCTATCCAGAAGCCGCCGGTGTGGGTATGACCGAAGACCAATGCAAGGAAGCCGGTGTGGCATACAGTTGCAAGAAAGGGCAATACCGTGCCAACGGCAAGGCACTTGCCATGGAGGCTACCGACGGCATGCTGAAGCTCATAGCCGATGCAGAGGGCCGCATCATCGGTTGCCACGCCTACGGAGCCCATGCCGCCGACATGGTGCAGGAAGTGAGTTGTCTGATGACGAAAGACACGACCGTGGGAGAATTGGCCGACATGATACACATTCACCCCACGCTTGGTGAAATTCTGTCGGAGACCGCACTAATGTTTTAGACACAAAAGAAAAAAATGCACTTTTGTTTGGTGCGACGGCAAGAAAGTCGTAACTTTGCAAAAGACTTTTAACAGTCAGGGCTGTATCGGTTAGATCGGGATACTCATCAAATAATAAAGAAAACCGAGAAAGCATCTTTTGCCAATGGCGGGCCACGCCCCTCGGGGTAGCTGTAAAGCCGGTGGATTACAAAGGCGGAGAGCTCTCAAATCATATATGCTCGGAGTTTCATCACATCACGGTACAGCCCATTTTTTTGTTTTTTCGCGAAATAAAATTCCTTTATCACATGTTTTCCGGAATAGTAGAAGAGATGGCCGTAGTGAGAGCCATTGAAAGAGAGGGTGGCAATGTGCACTTCACACTGAGCTGCTCGTTTGTGGATGAGTTGAAGATAGACCAAAGCGTGAGCCACAACGGCGTGTGCCTGACGGTGGTGAAAATCAGCGGCGACGAATATGTGGTGACCGCCATGAAAGAGACCTTGGAGAAATCGAACCTTGGACTGCTCCACGTAGGCGATGCCGTGAACGTGGAACGCTCCATGCTGATGAACGGTCGTTTGGACGGCCACATCGTGCAGGGGCACGTAGACGGCACCGCAGTGTGCACAGCCATGCAAGATGCCGACGGCAGCACCTACTTCACCTTTGAGTACGACTTTGACGCCGGCATGGCTTCTCGCGGCTATTTCACCGTCGACAAAGGCAGCGTGACGGTGAACGGCGTGTCGCTCACGGTGTGCAACCCCACCCGCAGCAGTTTCGAGGTGGCCATCATCCCCTACACGCGGGCCAACACCAATTTCCGCGACATAAAGGTAGGCACGGTGGTGAACATCGAATTCGACATTTTGGGCAAGTACATCGCCCGTCTTCAGCAACTACAGCAATAGCCCCTCACACAGCGACGAGTCACGCGCATTTATGCAGTCATAATGCGCGTGACTCGCACTATATAGACAGCGCCACATAT
>CAJONT010000119.1 GCA_905235975.1 uncultured Prevotella sp. | reverse complement strand
TAACTTTGGATAAGTTACTCTATCTCGGCATAAAAAATGAACAAGTTCATTTTGTTCTGCTCTCGATTTTCCGTAACTTTGCAAAATGAATCGGACTTTCCACTATCGCATGACGTGGTATGCCCTTGTCGGCACGCTGCTCACAGGCTTTGCTGCCCTCTTCCTTTTTTGGCAGCGTCAGGGTGTCAGCGTGTGGCTGGGCCTGCTGGCAACGGCTCTCACCGTAGTGCAGGTGGAGCGCATCATCCATACTTCCTATACACTCACAAATGAGGGGTGGCTTATCATCACCCGTGGACGCTTCTCACGCGACAGGCGCATCAGGATAGGCGACATCTGGCGGATGCGCCCCTGCAACCGTGCCTTCGGACTGGTGCACTACCTGCTCGTGGAGTATGGCGACGGGCATCACGTGGCCATTGAACCTGACAACGAAGATGCTTTCGTGCGCGAAGTGAAGAAAAGACAAGACATATAGAACACATGAAATATCCCTTCCTCCTTCTGTGGGCTTGGCTTGCTGCCATGCCCCTGCCTGCACAAACCGACTATCGCAACGAGTTCTCCGTCAGCGATACGATTTTCGTGCAGGAAACAAATCCCGCAACCGACAACTGGCTGAGCGCCCGACTCGACAACCTGACAGAAGACCCGCTGTTGCATTCCGTGCAACTCGGCATGATGGTGTATGACCTTACCGACCGGCGACCTGTATACAGTTGGAATGAACGTTACCGCATGCGTCCCGCCTCTGTGGAAAAAGTCGCCACATCGGTCACGGCGCTCGACATGCTGGGTCCACAGTTCAAATACCACACCTATCTGCGGTATGTAGGCACCTTGCACGGCGATACCCTGCGAGGCAACCTCTACTGTATCGGCGGCTTCGACCCCACCGTGAGGCAGAGCACGCTCGTGGCAATGGCCGACAGCCTGCGCCGTGCGGGCATACGCCGCATAGAGGGCCGTATCGTGGCGGATAAGTCGATGAAAGACACGTTGATGTATGGCAGCGGATGGTGCTGGGACGACGACAACCCCACACTCTCACCTTTACTCATCGACAAGAAAGACCGTTTTGTGCAGGAGTTCCGCACCGTCCTCGCCAAACGCGGCTTTACCCTCGATGTGACGCTCGGCGAGGGGCGCTGCCCCCATGGTGCCGTCGAAGTGGCTGATATGGCAACACCCATCCTGCTCGTTTTGGACAGAATGTTGAAAGAGAGCGACAATCTCTATGCTGAGTCGATGTTCTACCAGGTGGCGGCAGGGCAGCACGCCACGCCCGTGAAGGCCGCAGATGGAGAAAAGGCGGTGAAGCAACTCATACAGCGCATGGGATACAATCCCGCACCTTACTCGATAGCCGACGGAAGCGGGCTCTCGCCATACGACTTCCTGACACCCGAAATCGTGGTGGCTTTCCTGCGCTATGCCTACGAGCACCCTCCTATCTACCCTTATTTCTACCAGTCGCTGCCCATCGCCGGACGCGACGGCACACTGCAGAACCGCATGAAGAAAGGACGCGAGTATGGCAACGTGCATGCCAAGACGGGTACGGTGACTGGAGTGAGCACGCTGGCAGGCTACTGCCGGGCTGCCAATGGTCACGAACTTTGTTTCGCCATCTTCTGCCAGGGAGCCCAAAAAGCCTCCGATGCCCGTGCCTTTCAAGACAAAGTGTGTGCGGCACTGTGCCGTTAAGAAGATAAGAATAATTGCTATGAAATTAACCGAAACCGACAGCTGGATGCCTGTCATCACCACCCTTGACATTATGGAGGGCAAGGAAACCGTCACCGTCATCAGCCTCGACGACGAGGGCGACTGGGTGGCGCTTGGCGATACCGAGCCTTGCGACGACGATCTCGATGCCTTCTCTGTGGAGGAACTGCTTGCCATCGACCCCTCTTTGTGCGATGTGCCTGATTTGAATCCTGGGCAGTGTGCCGTGCGCACCCAAAAGGGTGCGCCGTGGGTCGTGGAAGATTAGACGGTGGGT
>CAJONT010000118.1 GCA_905235975.1 uncultured Prevotella sp. | reverse complement strand
CTATCTCTTGTCTTCTGCCAATTATTGTACTCATAACGGATTTTAATAGTGCTTAAATCTGCCGCAAAGATACAAAAATGTTTCGTTTCGGCAAAATATAACATTGTTTATTCTGCCGATTGTTGCTGTTTTTAACGTTCAACGGCAGAATATGATGCAATTCGTGTGAATCGGGGAATGTGTATTTCGCCTTTGTTTACAAAGCGTATAAAAAGTTAGATTCCGATGATACGAGAGATCTATATCGCAGGCATAACTTTTCTATCATATTCAATGCCTCAATCATATTCAATGCCTCAGATATTTCTTGCGCTGCTCTTTCATAAATTCATACATCTTCATGTATGCAGCACAACGGATTATCTTTCCACAGTCCGAAAGTCGTGAGACCATTTCACCTGTTTCCAGATACCATCTATACAATGCATATAAGTACTTGAAGTCGGAATATGCTTTGTCTTTTATGTCATCGGATGCACAGAATATATTGTCTTTATCACTTGCGGGATAAATTTTAAGGTCGGGGGCAGCTCCTGCTTTTATCCTGTTAAGCATACTTTTAAAATCGAGTTTTATGGCATCCATATACAAAAGCAAATCTGAGTTGTTAAAGCCTGCTTCTCTGAAGTCTTTTGGTTCAAATCCCATTACTTCTGCAATGGTGTCATGCTCGTCTGGTATATAAAATATATCAGAGAACTCTTTGAATGGTATAAAGTTCCATTGGGGAACACCCATTTCTTTTTCCCAATAATCCAGCACAGCCTTGGTACGCTTTCTCATTTCCATAACCACAGGCATATATTCTTCGGCATAATCGTCTGAACCAAATATGATTTCCTGGCACTTTGCTATGGCATAGAAAGTTGGTGGAATACCATCCTTTGATGGCTCTGTCTTGGCACATGGCGGCAAATCCTTAACATCTACGTGGCTTCTGACATAATCCTCGTCGGCAAAGAACCAGGCTTCTGTCATTCTTCTGCCCTTTTGATTATCAAGCTCTTCATTATATTCAAGTTCCGAAGCTGGATTGCCTATGTTATATTCTCGTGCTCTGTCCCAAAACTCCTTAAACTGTTTGTCAGAAAGTGGAGTGGTAAAATATTGACAGTTATCAAAACGTTCCCACTGCTTAGGTGCCACTTTCATGAAATCGTCATATTCGAGCAACAGGGGGTTTTCATCATGTGCCATCAGCATAAAATAATTTGTTCTCGAAATCATGTCGTATGCATTCTGCTCGTAAAAAGTAAGCCTGTCTGGGACGTCACCCTCTTTCTTGGGTTTGCCGTCAATATTGATAGCCATTGACGTAGTTGTCCGCCTGATGTCTTGCGGGCGAGAATATTGACTATATCGAAAACGCTCGATGAATTTGTAGCTTGCTTCCTTTCTGTCTGTATGGAAATCAACGTTTAAATCTTTAAGAAGATTTTTGCCTATATAGAATTCACAAACTGGACCGAAAAGGCCTACTTCATGACTATCATTAGACGAAGAGATATTGACATGTTCTCCCAAAATAATTACCAACAGCAAATTGGCATCAATTTCCATCTGCTTTTCAATCCACTCCGTACCAAAGAACGCTTTCACATTTTCTACTCTTTCATCATCATCGTCCTCATAGTAGACCTCGCCATGAACTATCTTTTGAACCAAGTCTATCGTCTTTGCAAATAACTCATAGTCTTCACGGCATGCCAAGGTCGTTATGCTTATGTCATAACCATTATCCTCTAAACTGATGTTTATCGGACGTGTAGAAATGCGATGTTGATAGAATTCACATATTTCTGGCTGCATAAATTTCACTACCAACTGATAAGCTCCATCAGTGAGTGAATATAAGACACGATTATAGTCAAGGTCTTTTTTCTTAGTTCTAACTTTAACATTAATGCTCATAATGGTCGATTATAATTCGTTTACTTTATACTTTCCTCTCGCTATTTTTTTCCCCCACGCAGAATCTACTTTCCGACGCAGAAGTTCTTGAATATATTCCCTAGCACTTCGTCCGTGGTGATGGCGCCGCCTGTGATTTCCGACAGTTTATCAAGTGCTATGCGCAGGTCTTCGGCCACGAGGTCGCCGGGCAATCCTTCCTCCAGAGCGCCCAACACGCGCTCCAGGTCGTCGTGGGCACTGGCGAGCAGGGCATAGTGGCGTGCCGAGCTCACTATCACGTCGCTCTCCTGCAGCTCGGGCAATCCGGCCGCTTCATAGATGGCCTCCTTCAGCTCTTCAATATGAAGGTTCTGCTTGGCTGAGATGCGCAGCGAGGGTGGGGTGGGGGTGTCCTTCTCTTGCTCGCCACCCTCTAAATCTATCTTGTTGCGCACGGCAAGCAGGCGTTTCCCCTTGCAGCGCGAAGCCATCTCGGCGGCTTCCTCCTCCGTGGGCTCGGCGTCGGTGAGCCATATCACGATGCGGGCCTTCTCTATCGCCTGCCACGTGCGGGCGATGCCGATGCGCTCCACCTCGTCGTCCGTCATGCGCAGCCCCGCCGTGTCGATGAAGCGGAATGTCACCCCGTGCAGGTCGATGGTGTCTTCTATGGTGTCGCGTGTGGTGCCGTGTATGTCGCTCACGATGGCGCGGTCGTCGCCCAACAGGCGGTTCAGAAGCGTCGACTTGCCCACGTTGGTCTTGCCGGCGATGGCCACGGGTATGCCGTGCTTTATCGCCTCACCCGTCTCAAAACTGTCGGCCAACTTCCCCACGTGTGTCAGCAGGGTGGCGGCCAGGTTGCTCAGTTCGCTGCGGTCGGCAAACTCAAGGTCTTCATGGTCGCTGAAGTCGAGTTCCAATTCAAGGAGCGAGGTGAGTTTCAGCAGCTTCTCGCGAAGTCGCGACAGTTCGGTCGATATGCCGCCCCGCAGCTGGTTCATCGCCATGCGGTGGGTGGCTCCGTTGGTCGAGGCAATCAGGTCGGCCACGGCTTCTGCCTGGCTCAGGTCCATCTTGCCGTTCAGGTAGGCGCGCAGGGTGAATTCTCCCGGCTCTGCCATCCGGCACCCATGCTGAATCAGCAGTTCGAGCACCTTTTTCAGGATGTAGCGCGAACCGTGGCAGGTGATTTCCACGCTGTCCTCGCCGGTGTAGCTCCTCGGTGAGCGAAACACCGATATCATCACTTCGTCCACGATGCGCCCGCCGTCTTTTATGTGCCCATAATGCACGGTGTTTGCCTCTGCCTCCTGGCAGGCCACTGTGCCGACGGCGCCCACCGTTTGCAGGGCGGTCAGTCCGCTGACGCGAATAATACTCAGTGCCCCGCCAATGGCTGTGGCAGGGGCGCAAATGGTGTCGGTTTCTTTCATCTTTTCTTTTTCTTCCGCTCTTCTTAGCTGCCAGAGTGTTATCCGGCCATTAGCATATCGCCCCTGCCCGTCGGGAAGACGATGGCAAGGACGATACACGGCATGTCGAACACAACACTCGAAATCATATCCTGTCCAATACCTTCTGTATCAGGTCGTTGATGCTGTTCTTGTAGCCCGTGTTGGCCTCTTTCACCAGTCGGTTGGCTATCACCATGCAGCAGGTCATGGCTTTGTGGCCCAACAGGCGCGACAGTCCTGCCACGGCCGAACTTTCCATCTCAAAGTTGGTGATGTGCAGACCGTCATATTCGAAAGCTTCCACCTTCTCGTTCTGCTTGGGGTCGGCAAGCGGAATGCGAAGCTCTCGTCCCTGCGGACCGAAGAAGCCGCCGCACGCTATCGTCACGCCGCGCACCATGTCGTCGCCGGCCACGCGCGCTATCAGTGTGGCGTCGGCATCTATCACGTAGGGGTCTCCCAAGCGGGGATGCCACTGCATGTGGGCCTTGAAGGCTTCCTCAAATGCCAGGTCGCACACCTCGTCGCGACCCTTGTAGAAGTTCAGCAGTCCGTCGAAGCCGATACTCTTCACCGAGGCGATGTACGTGCCGGTGGGGGTGAACGGCTGAAGGCCGCCGCAGGTGCCTATGCGCACAATGTCGAGACTGCGGAGGGGCGATTTCTCCGTGCGGGTCTTGAAGTCGATGTTGGCCAAGGCGTCAAGTTCGTTCAGCACGATGTCGATGTTGTCGCAGCCTATGCCGGTGCTTTGCACGGTGATGCGCTTGCCGCGATACACGCCGGTGATGGTATGAAACTCGCGGTTCTCGCACTCGCACTCGATGGTGTCAAAATAGGCGGCCACCTGTGTCACGCGTCCTGGGTCGCCCACAAGGATTACTTTGTCTGCCAGTTGCTCCGGTTTCAGGTGCAGGTGGAAGATGCTACCGTCTTCATTGATAATGAGTTCCGACTCGGGATAGTACTTTTTCATATTCGTGCTTTTTGAGGGTTTCACAAAGGCAAGTCGTCGTGCGACTGATTTCACAAATATAATGATTTTCTCGGCTCGCCCTATTCGCAACCCCCTTTTTTAACGATATTTAATATCATTCTTCCACCATCTTGCCCGCCTGCTCCAAGGCTCTCCACAGGCAGGGGCGCGCCTCGCTGTTGTGGCTTTCTATCTCCTTGAAGAGCTTGGCTGCATAGTCGCGGCTCGAGTCGTGCTCGTATGGGCATTGCTTAAGCTGTTTCTCATAGCCCCGCCATTGCGCCAACTGTATGATGTCGGCCTCTGCCACCATACACAGGGGGCGGATGAGGCTTAGGGGCATCTTGCGCATCCGTATCCGGGCGGGCATGGTGGCAAACTGCCCCTGAAAGAATGTGCTCATCAGGGCGGTGTGCAGCAGGTCGTCTTGATGGTGCCCGAGGGCTATCTTGTTGAAACCCAGTTCCTGAGCCAGGTTGAACATCTCTTTCCTGCGGTACCACGAACAGAGAAAGCAGGGGGTCTTGCGGGTGTCGGTATCGGCATCGAAACGGGTGGTGCGTATGTGCAGCTTCACCCCGTGCGCTTGGGCAAACCGCTCCAAGTAGCCGGTGTCGCTCTCATAGTGTATGTTCTCCATGCGCACGTGCACGGCCTCCACCGTAAAGGCTGGATGGGCGATGCGGCTGCGCCGGGCCAGCATTTCGAGCAGGCACAGCGAGTCTTTGCCGCCCGACAGCCCCACGAGAATCTTGTCGCCGTCGTCTATAAGGCGGTAGGTGGCCATCGCGCGTACCATGCGCCGCATGATGCGCTGTTCCAGTTGCTGTTCCTCGCTCAGTCTGGGCATAGCCTGTTATTTCATGAACACTAAATACACGGCACCGATAATGAACACGAAGGCCAGCAGGTGGTTCCACTGAAGGTGCTGACCCTGAAACATCACATGGGCTATCACGGCGAATACGCACAGGCTGATGCACTCTTGTATCACCTTGAGCTGCACTAAGTTGAACGGACCGCCGTTGCCGTTGAAACCGATGCGGTTGGCGGGCACTTGGCAGCAATACTCAAAGAATGCAATGCTCCACGAGAATAATATGACACCAATCAGGGGCCAGTAGCGGCTGACCCCTGATTCTTGCAGTCTTAAATGCCCGTACCATGCCAGTGTCATGAACACGTTGCTGGTGATGAGCAGTAAGATGGTATATAGTCCGTTCATTCTGCCGAGGCTGAAAGTTGTTCGTGCATGTGGGCAGCAGCCGAACGGCCGTCGCCCATGGCCAGAATCACTGTGGCGCCGCCGCGCACGATGTCGCCGCCTGCAAAGAGGTCGGCACGCGACGACTGCATCTGCTCGTTCACGGCGATGGTGTTCTTGCGGCCCAGCTCCAGACCTTCCACGCTCTTCGGCACGAGGGGGTTGGGCGACACGCCGATGGCCACGATCACCTGGTCCACGTCCAAGGTCACCTTCTCGCCGGTGGGCTCCGGACGGCGGCGGCCGCTGGCGTCGGGCTCGCCCAAGCGCATCACCTCAAGCACGGCCTGCTTCACGGCGCCGTTCTCATCGGCTATGTATTCCACGGGGTTGTGCAGGGTCAGGAAGTCGATACCTTCTTCTTTGGCATGCTTCACCTCTTCCAGTCGGGCGGGCATCTCTGCCTCGCTGCGTCGGTACACCAGCGTCACATTGGCGCCCAGGCGCTTGGCGGTGCGGCACGAGTCCATGGCGGTGTTGCCGCCGCCCACTACCATCACGTTCTTCCCTAAGTTTATCGGGGTGTCGCTGGTCGGGTCGGCTGCGTCCATCAGGTTCACGCGGGTCAGATATTCGTTCGACGACATGATGTTTATCAGGTTCTCGCCGGGTATGTCCATGAAGTTGGGCAGACCGGCGCCCGAGGCCACGAAGATACCCTTGAAGCCGTCTTCTTCCAACTGCTTCACGCTCACGGTCTTGCCCACGATGCAGTCGGTGATGAACTTCACGCCCATCTTCCGCAGGTTGTCTATCTCCACGTCTACGATGCGGTTGGGCAGACGGAATTCGGGAATGCCGTACTTCAGCACACCGCCCACCTCGTGCAAGGCTTCAAACACATGCACCTCGTAGCCGTGCTTCACCATGTCGCCGGCAAAGCTCAATCCGGCAGGTCCCGATCCCACCACGGCTATCTTGATGCCGTTGCTCGGGGCAGTCTCAGGCAAGGTCATCTGACCGCTCTCGCGCTCAAAGTCGGCGGCAAAACGCTCCAGGTAGCCAATGGCCACGGCGGGTTCGTTCATCTTCAGGTGTATGCACTTGCTCTCGCACTGCTTCTCCTGCGGACACACGCGGCCGCACACAGCGGGCAGGGCAGAGGTGTCTTTCAGCACCTTGGCGGCGGCCAGGAACTGACCGCGTTCTATGTTCTTCACAAACGAGGGGATGTTCACACCCACAGGGCAGCCTTCCACACAGGTGGGCTTGGCGCAGTCTAAGCAGCGCTTGGCCTCGGTCATCGCCATCTCCTTCGTCAGACCCTTGTTCACCTCTTCCTTCCGGGTGTGCGAACGGTATTCGGGGTCCAGCTCGGGCATCACCACGCGCGGTATGGCGGTGCGCTCCTTGGCTTTCATACTGCCTCGCAGCGTTTTGCGCCACTCGGCATTGCGGTCGGTCAGTATCTCTATCGTGTCGTTCGTCGGGTCGTCGTCCATCACCACGTCGGTCGTTTCCACCACCGCGGGT
Organism: uncultured Prevotella sp.; assembly: GCA_905235975.1. Lineage (GTDB taxonomy): Bacteria > Bacteroidota > Bacteroidia > Bacteroidales > Bacteroidaceae > Prevotella. Next base: position 1,257 of record CAJONT010000118.1, on the reverse strand, counting down.
GCCTCGGTCTGTGCCAGGTGTTCGGCATAGTGGGCCATCTCCTCCTGCTCAATGCGCTTGAAGGTGCCCATACGCTTGAACATCTCGTCCCAGTCCACCTCGAAACCGTTGAACTCGGGTCCGTCTATGCACACGAATCGGGTCTTGCCGCCTATCGTCAGTCGGCAGGCGCCGCACATGCCGGTACCGTCCACCATGATGGTGTTCAGCGACACGTCGGTGGGTATGTCGTATTTCTTGGTGAGCAGGCAGCAGAACTTCATCATGATGGCGGGGCCTATGGCAAACACTTTGTCCACATGCTCCTGGTTGATGAGCTTCTCAATGCCCACCGTCACCACGCCTTTCTCGCCGTAGCTGCCGTCGTCGGTCATGATGAGGGTCTCGTCGCTGTGGGTGCGCACCTCGTCTTCCAGTATGATTAGGTCTTTGCTCCTGCCGGCCAACACGCTCAGCACGCGGTTGCCTGCAGCCTTCAGCGCCTTGATGATGGGCAGCATCGGGGCCACGCCCACACCGCCGCCGGCGCACACCACGGTGCCGAATCGCTCTATATGCGTGGGGTTGCCCAGCGGGCCCACCACGTCGGTCACATAGTCACCCTCGTTCAGCGAGCAGAGCTTCGTCGAACTGAGTCCCACTTCCTGCACCACAAGGGTGATGGTGCCGCGTGTGGTGTCGGCATCGGCTATCGTGAGTGGTATGCGCTCGCCTTTCGCGCCCACTCTTACTATCACAAAATGGCCGGCTTTGCGGCTCTTGGCAATGAGGGGGGCCTCAACCTCTAAGAGAAATACTTTCTCCGAAAACTGTTTTTTCCTGACAATCTTATTCATAACCTATTCTGTATTTTTAAATCATATCAAAACCGCAGTAGGGCACCAGGCACTTCGGTATCTTTATTCCCTCGGGCGTCTGGTTGTTCTCAAGCAGGGCAGCCACGATGCGGGGAAGAGCCAGAGCCGAGCCGTTGAGCGTGTGAGCAATCTCCGTCTTCTTGTCCGCGGAACGACGCACGCGGCACTTCAGGCGGTTGGCCTGATACGTATCGAAGTTGGAGACCGACGAGACCTCCAGCCAGCGCTTCTGTGCCTCGCTGTAAACCTCGAAATCATAGCAAATGGCAGAAGTGAACGACTGGTCGCCGCCGCAAAGCAACAGGACGCGATAGGGGAGTTCCAACTTTTGCAGAAGACCTTCCACGTGAGCCAGCATTTCCTTATGGCTCTCACGGCTATGCTCGGGCGTGTCGATGCG
>CAJONT010000117.1 GCA_905235975.1 uncultured Prevotella sp. | reverse complement strand
GGCCTCACGATAAGTGACGCCACACAGGAAAAGTGAAAAACGCTGAACGCTAAACCAAAACATATACATAATTAATATGAAAAGAAGACTTTTACTGGGATTTGATGTGGGTAGCAGCTCCGTAAAGGCATCGCTCGTCGATGCAGACAAGGGCGAGTGCATCGCTTCTGCCTTCTATCCCGAAAGCGAGGCTCCCATCATCGCCGTCAAGGCTGGATGGGCCGAGCAGGAACCCGAGTCGTGGTGGCAATACGCCAGTCTGAGCCTGAAGAAAATAATGGCTGAGACAGGTGCCACGGGCGACGACATCGAGGCCATAGGCATCTCCTATCAGATGCACGGACTGGTCTGCGTAGACAAAGACCTGAAAGTGTTGAGACCCTCCGTCATCTGGTGCGACTCGCGCGCCGTGCCCTACGGCGAAAAGGCCTTCCGCGAAATGGGTGAGGAAACCTGCCTCCACTCGCTCCTCAACTCGCCGGGCAACTTTACCGCCGCCAAACTGGCATGGGTGAAAGAGAACGAACCGCAAATCTTCGAACGTGTCTATAAGTTCATGCTCCCGGGCGACTACCTCGCCATGAAACTCAGCGGCGAGGTGAACACCACCATCAGCGGACTCAGCGAGGGCATGTTCTGGGACTTCCGCCGCAAGTGCGTGTCCGACGAACTCCTCAATTACTTCGGATTCGACCGCTCCGTGGTGGCCGACATCGTGCCCACCTTCAGCATACAGAGCGAGGTGTGCGCCGAGGCTGCCGCCGAACTGGGCCTCCGCAAGGGCACTCCCATCTCCTACCGCGCCGGCGACCAGCCCAACAACGCCCTCTCGCTCAACGTGTTCAACCCGGGCGAGATTGCTTCCACGGCAGGCACCTCGGGCGTCGTCTACGGTGTGCTCGGCGAAATCAACTACGACAAGAGAAGCCGCGTCAACACCTTCGCACACGTCAACTACACCCCCGACCTCGACCGCTTGGGCGTGCTCCTCTGCATCAACGGCACCGGCATCCTCAACGCATGGATACGCCGCAACGTGGCACCCGAGGGCATCTCCTACGCCGAGATGAACACGCTCACCGACAGCGTGCCCATCGGCAGCGAGGGCGTCTCCATCATCCCCTTCGGCAACGGCGCCGAGCGCGTGCTCGAAAACCGCGAGACGGGATGCAGCATCCACGGTGTCAACTTCAACAAGCACGGCAAGGCACACCTCGTGCGCGCCGCCCAGGAGGGCATCGTCTTCAGCTTCTGCTACGGTATGGAAATCATGAGAGAGATGGGCATGGACATCCAGAAGATTCATGCCGGCAAGGCCAATATGTTCCTCAGCCCGCTCTTCCGCGACACGCTCGCCTCCGTGAGCGGCGCCACCATCGAACTATATGAAACCGACGGCAGCGTAGGTGCCGCCAAGGGCGCCGGTATGGGCTGCGGCATCTATGCCGACCACAACGAGGCCTTCGCCACCCTCCGCAAACTAGCTGTCATCACCCCCGACGAGTCACGCCGCCAGCAATACCTCGCCGCCTACGCACAGTGGAAAGCCCGCCTCGCGCAGGTGCTATAGTGTGAGCAGCGCACCCCCGCCCCAAAAAGAAAGTGTGAGGAGCGGTTTTCCCGCTCCTAAAAAACACCCGCTGTGAGCAGCGCTTCCCCGCCCCAAAAGAAAGTGTGAGGAGCGGTTTTCCCGCTCCTAAAACACACCAGCCAGAGCAGCGCTTCCCCCAAAAAAAGATACACCTTATAAACAAACAAATTAATAAAAACAATTATGGCAAAAGAGTATTTCCCTCAGATTGGAAAAATCCCCTTCGAAGGACCCGAGAGTAAGAACGTATTGGCTTTCCACTACTACGACCCCGAGCGCGTGGTGATGGGCAAGAAGATGAAAGACTGGCTCAAGTTCGCCATGGCATGGTGGCACACACTGGGCGGCGCAAGCGGCGACCAGTTCGGCGGACAGACCCGCAGCTATGAGTGGGACAAGGCCGAGTGCCCCGTGCAGCGCGCCAAGGACAAGATGGACGCCGGATTCGAAATCATGCAGAAACTGGGCATTGAGTACTTCTGCTTCCACGACATCGACCTCGTCGACGAGGGCAGCACCATCGCCGAGTATGAGGAGCGCATGACGGCCATTACCGACTATGCCAAGGAGAAGATGGCACAGAACCCCGACATCAAACTGCTCTGGGGCACAGCCAATGTGTTCGGCCACAAACGCTATATGAACGGTGCCGCCACCAACCCCGACTTCGACGTCGTGGCTCGTGCCGTGGTGCAGATTAAGAACGCCATCGACGCCACCATCAAGCTCGGCGGTCAGAACTATGTGTTCTGGGGCGGACGTGAGGGCTACATGAGCCTGCTCAACACCGACCAGAAGCGTGAGAAGAACCACCTGGCCAAGATGCTCACGGCAGCGCGTGACTACGCCCGTGCCAAGGGCTTCAAGGGCACCTTCCTGATTGAGCCCAAGCCCATGGAGCCCACCAAGCACCAGTATGACCAGGATACCGAGACCGTTATCGGATTCTTGCGTGCCAATGGTCTTG
>CAJONT010000116.1 GCA_905235975.1 uncultured Prevotella sp. | reverse complement strand
TATTCGTGCAGGGCCATAGCAATGGCAGCATACACTTCTTTCTTAGCTTTTGCCATTATCTTAAGGTTTTAAATTACATCGGTATGTTTCCATGCTTCTTTGCAGGGAGATTCTCGCGCTTGGTGGCAAGCTGGGCAAGAGCACGACAGATGCGGAAACGCGTGTTGCGAGGCTCTATCACATCGTCGATGTAACCATACCTGGCTGCCTGGTAGGGATTGGCAAACAGCTCAGAGTATTCCTCCTCCTTCTCTGCCAAGAAGGCCTTCACGTCGCCGCCGGCTTCCTTGATGGCCTTGGCCTCACGTGCCTGAAGCACGGCCACGGCACCGCTGGCACCCATCACGGCAATCTCAGCATTGGGCCATGCGTAGTTAAGGTCGGTACGCAGCTGCTTGCAACCCATCACAATGTGGCTGCCGCCATAGCTCTTGCGAAGCGTAACGGTAACCTTGGGAACGGTGGCCTCGCCGAAAGCGTAAAGCAACTGGGCTCCGTGCAGAATCACGGCGTTGTACTCCTGACCGGTTCCGGGCAGGAAGCCGGGAACGTCTACCAACGTCACGATGGGGATGTTGAAGGCGTCGCAGAAACGTACGAAACGGGCTCCCTTGCGGCTGGCGTTCACGTCAAGCACACCGGCATAGCTGTTGGGCTGGTTGGCCACAACACCTACACTCTGGCCGTTGAAACGGGCAAAACCTACGATGATGTTCTTGGCAAACTTGGGCTGAACCTCGAAGAACTCGCCGTTGTCGGTGATGGCCGATATCACATCATACATGTTGTAGGCCTTGTTCGGGTCGTCGGGGAGTATCTCGTTCAACAGGTCTTCCTTGCGGTCGATGGGGTCGGTGCACTCCACACGGGGAGCCTCCTCCATGTTGTTCGAAGGAATGTAGCTCAACAGCGTCTTGATCATCTGAAGACCTTCCTCTTCGGTAGAGGCGGTGAAATGGGTCACACCGCTCTTGGTGGCATGCACACTGGCACCACCCAGATGCTCCTGGTCGATGTCCTCGCCGGTCACAGTCTTCACCACCTTCGGACCTGTAAGGAACATGTAGCTCGTGTTCTCCATCATCAGGGTGAAGTCGGTAAGAGCAGGCGAGTAGACAGCACCACCGGCACACGGACCGAAGATACCAGAAATCTGAGGTATCACACCCGAAGCCAGAATGTTGCGCTCGAAAATCTCAGCATAGCCTGCAAGGGCGTTCACTGCCTCTTGGATACGTGCACCACCCGAGTCGTTGATGCCAATCACGGGGGCACCCATCTTCATACCCATGTCCATCACCTTGCAGATCTTCTCTGCCATCGTCTCTGAAAGAGAACCGCCGTTCACGGTGAAGTCCTGTGCGAAGACAAATACCAAACGGCCGTCGATGGTACCGGAACCGGTCACCACGCCATCGCCCAGATACTGCTTCTTGTCCATGCCGAAGTTGTGGCAACGGTGAAGCTTGAACATGTCGAACTCTTCAAAACTGCCCTCGTCGAGGAGCATGTCGATTCGTTCACGAGCGGTGTACTTGCCACGGGCATGCTGTTTGTCAATGGCTTTCACGCCACCACCAAGACGGGCTTGCTCACGTTTCTCAACAAGCGCCTTGATTTTTTCTAATTGTTTGCTCATCTGTTTTCTGTTTTTTGCTGAATGAGTGTTTTGTCAATTTATGATGTTGCGGTTACTGCGCTTAGTGCTCACAAAGTTCAGTAAGAATGCCACAGGTCGATTTCGGGTGAAGGAAGGCAATGTTCAGGTTCTCTGCACCTTTGCGCGGAGCCTTGTCTATCAGACGGATTCCCTTGCCGTCGGCCTCTACAAGTGCGTTGGCCACACCGTCTTCCACACAGAAAGCCACGTGGTGCACACCCTTGTTGCCCTTGTCGAGCCATTTCTGGATGGTGCTCTCAGGTGAGGTCGGCTCGAGAAGCTCAAGCTTTGTTTCACCGCATTTCAGAAAAGCGGTCTTCACTTTTTGGTCTTCCACTACTTCTACGGCATAGCATTCCAAACCAAGTACTTCCTTGAAATAGGGCAAAGCCTCTTCAATGCTCTGCACTGCTATTCCCAAATGTTCAATGTGTGAGATTTTCATAATAATATTGGAGTTTTAAAAAAAATATGTGTCCTTGCGTAGTATGTCCAACTTGAAATTATGCCGCAAAGATAATCAAAAGTGAATGAAAAACAAAATAATATTCTTCCTTTTTTCATCCCTTTGCGATAGTTAACGTCTATTTTACATTTTTTTTTGACGTTGTTAGAATTCTACAAGCAGACGGGCATTCAGCTGCCGGCCGGTGAGATAGTTGGGCACCGCATACTGCTGATTCGTCACATCGGTTATCCAGTAATATGAATTCACATTGTTGATGCCGAAAAGATTCAGGCAGTCAAGGCCTATCCACACATTCCGCACGGGATTCTTCGGACGCTCCTTGTGCTCGTTGACGAAGGCGCGGTAGCTCATGCCGATGTCGGCACGCTTGTAGGCGGGGGCACGGAAGTCGTTGCTTTCAAGCTCGCGGTGGGGGGCGGCAAAGGGCAGACCGTCGGCATAGGCCAGCTTGAGCGACATCTTCCAGCGCTCTGTGTTGGGGAAGTAGTCGCTGAAGTAAAGGCTCAGCGCATAGCGCTGGTCGGTGGGCATGGATATCTGCTTGCCGTTGAGCTTCATCTTGGTGTCCATCACCGACAGACTCAGCCAGGAGTCGGTGCCGGGCACAAACTCGCCGTATATCTTCATGTCAAGGCCCGCGGCGTGGCCGCTGGCCTCGTTGGTGCCGTAGTACACCACCTTCACGTTGTTCACGCTGTAGGGCACAAGGTCCGACATGGCCTTGTAGTACAACTCGGCGCTGAAACGGAAGTTCTGGTTGTTCATCTTGAAGCGGTAGTCGTAGCCGCCGATGAAGTGGATGGAACGCTGCGACTTGATTTTGTCATTCAGCGTGGCATAGGTGATGCCGTCTACCGTCGCCGTGTCGCGAAGCTCCTTGAAGAAGGGGGCTTGGTAGTAGAGGCCCGTGGCAAGACGGAACGTCATGTTGTCGTTGAAACCGGGCACGATGCCCAATGAGATACGGGGACTCACAATGGTCTCGCGGTTGAAGTTCCAGTGGGCCACGCGCACGCCGTAGTTCAACGTGTAGAAGGTGGTTTCCGACGAATTGCTGAAACGGTAGGTGTCTTGCAGGTAGGCCTCCACACGGTTGGCTTTCAGCTCGTTGCGGGCATTCAGCGTATAGATAAGGTTCAGGTCCTGGCCGGTGTGGGGCACACTGTAGCCTGCCGAGTCGCGCATCTCATATTCGCGGCTGTTCTCCTTTATCTTCTCGTGTTTCCACACCACGGCACCTTCTATCTGGTGCTTGCCTACGCGGTGCTTCATCATCAGCTTCAGCGCCGTCACATCGGCATCCAGATAGTTGCGCGTGTGCTCCATATAGGTGCCCACGGCGAGGTTCTCGCTCGTCTCAGTCTGCGTGAGCCAGTACTGCCCTTGTATGTCGTAGGTCTCTTGCTCCTTCGTCGAGAAGGCGGAACCGAGCAGCGTCAGCGAGGTGTGTTCCGTTAAGTGCCGCGTGAGGCTCAGACTGCCGAAATAGGTGCGGAAAAGGTCTTTCTCCTTGCCGTCGAAATATACCTTGAAGTTCTTCACGTTCTCCATCGTGCCGAAGTGGGTCTCGCGGTCTTCGGGGATGAAGTTGTAGTGGTTCTCTGAGATGTTGCCTATCACGTCTATCGTCCAACGTTTGTTGGGTGAGTAGCTCAGATAGGTCTGGTAGTCGAAGAAATTGGGCTTGTACTCGCCGTTGGTTTCCAACGAGCCCAACAGGTAGCGGTTGGTCTTGTAGCGCACGGCATTCGTCCACGACACACCCTTGCCGGCAAGGCCCACATAACCGCTCGCACCCAACAGGCTCGCCGAGGCGCTGGCTTCAAACTTCTTCGGCCGCTTGTAGGTGATGTCGAGGGCCGACGACATCTTGTCGCCGTATTTCGCCTCGTAGCCGCCCGAGGAGAAGCTGATGCCCTCCACCATATCGGGGTTGATCACGGAGAGTCCTTCCTGCTGACCGCTCCGCACCAAGAAGGGACGGAACACTTCGACATTATTTATATACACACTGTTCTCGTCGAAACTGCCGCCGCGCACGTTGTATTGCGACGACAACTCGCTGTGCGTCGACACACCGGCTTGTCCTTGTATCAGCTCTTCCACGGCATTGCCCGTGGCCGAGGGCATCGTCTTCATGTCTTTCGCGTCGAGCTGCTGTGTCTGGGTGGTCTGGCGGCGCGTCTCCGTGACCACCACCTCTTGGAGCTCGTTGTCGCTCTTCATGTGCACCACAAGGGTCTGCTTGCCGCGGGGCCGGCGTAGCACGTGGGTCTTCGTCTGGAAACCCACCATGGAGAATCGCACCGGCACGCTGTCGGCACTCTGCAGCTCGATGCTGAACTCGCCCTTCAGGTTGGTGAAGGCTACCTTGCCTTGCGGCACACAGGCCACGGTGGCAAACTCCAAGCCCTCGCCGTCCTCGTCGAGCACCTTGCCCGAGAGGGTAAACGACTGTGCGGTCACGCTGAGCACGGACAGTAGCAGCGTGACTAACGAAACGAGAATACGTTTTTGTGGTCTCATTATTCCTATTAACGCAACCGGGGGGCGTTTTATTGTGCCAGCTCGCATTTCCTCTTCCTTACATCGCCGTGTGAGGGACTCAACCCTTCAAAAACCAGCGCATGATGCGGTTCACCCAACCTATCGGACAGCGGAACCAGCGGTACGTGCTCGTGGGCTTGCCGCCAAAGTCGAGCAGGAAGTCGCGCGTCTGGTGACCCAAGAACGGCAAACCGACGTGCATGAAGCGCAGGTGGGCCTTGCCGTTCTCGTACGAGTGGTTCAGGGCATACCACACCGTCATCCTGCGCGGATGCTGACGGGGGAACGACTTGCGGCGCGAGGCTCCGTACCACAGGTAGGCATCGTTGTGGTCGTACACAAGGGCGCAGCCGCCTATCACGCGCCCCTTGTAGCGGGTGATGAGCAGACGGCAGTGCTCGCTCGCACAGAGCGACTTGAAAAAGGCTTTCTTGGGGATGAAACGCTGAAACTTCATCCGGTAGAAGTTGCGCAGCAGGGTGTAGAAGGCTTCAAACTCTTCCTCCGTCTGCACCTCGTGACTCTCCACGCCCATCTCCCGCCTACTCTCAATGAAACGCAGGAACGCCTCGTCCACACGCTCCGAAGGGGCCTTGCTGTGAAGGGAGTTGTGAATGTTCTGCCATCCTACGGGCACATAGCCTTCCTGGCGGAAGTGGCGGTAGCCGAACATCTTGCTGCTCAGGTGGCTGAACTCAAGCATCAGACACAGACGGTGGGTGAAATGACGGGTCACGGCATGCAGCAGGTGGGGGAAGGCCTCGCGGCGGGCCTCGTCGTCGCGGTACGTGCCCTCGCCCAGCACATGGGCGGTCGTGTAGAGGTAGGGGGGCAGCAGTCTGCCCCGACGGTGGAGCACGGCAAGCAGATGTCCTAACCAGATGCCCTTCTCGTCGGTGGCGACAAACATATAGGGGGTGCTGCCGGGACTGCCATAGTGCATGCAGAACAAATCTTTGCCGTGGAAGAAACTGCTTCCTTCCAACGGCGGTATCTCATCCGGATGGGTGTATATCTTTATCTGCACGGTTGCCATGTGGCAAACTTACATAAAATATTGCACGCAGCCAAATTTTTTTTGCGACAACACGTGCTTCTTGCCAACCGACTGTGCTTTTTGTCGATTTATTTATATATATTTGCACCATGAATTTCAATGAATTGTTAATGAAACGACGCAGCTGCAGGGTTTTCACCGAACAGCTGATCGATGCCGACGCTGTGTCGGAACTGCTCAGCGCCGCACTGCGCGCACCCACGTCAATGAACAGAAGGGCTTGGCACTTCATCGTCGTCGACGACAAGGCCGACCTCGACAAACTGGCTGACATAAAGGAACATGGGTCGGAACTGCTGCGCAAGGCGCCTATGGCGGTGGTGCTCCTCGCCGACCCGAAAGACACCGACTGTTACATCGAGGATTGTGCCATCGCGGCCATCACCATGCAGTATCAGGCCGAGGCACTCGGACTGGGCTCCTGCTGGGTACAGGTGAGGGGACGCTACCTCTCCGACGGTACGCCGTCGGCCGAAGTGGTAAGGGGTATCCTCGGCATACCCGATACCATGGAGATTGTCTGTATCGTGGCATTCGGAATGCCCGCCAAGAAGGCGGCACCGCACGACGATGACCTGCCATGGGAACAGGTGCACCTCAACAAGTTCTGAAAGGCAACGTGCTATGAGACAAGTGGATGTGATGACCTTGGCGGATGTGCAACCGGACAGCTTCCGCATCACAATGATTGGGGCGGGCAACCTGGCCACGCACCTGGCGCGTGCGCTGCGGGGGGCGGGATGCCGCATCCTTCAGGTGTACAGCCGCACCATGCAGTCGGCAGAGGCGCTGGCCTCACAGGTGGGGGCGGTGCCGGTATGTGATACCGGGGATATCGACGATGCGGCCAATGTGCTCATCTTCGCCTTGGCCGACAAGGCGCTGCCCGACGTCATACCGCTCGTGGCGAAGCGCAACCCGCACGCGGTCATGGCGCATACCGCCGGCAGCATGCCCAAGAGCCTCTTCGAACCCTATGCCGCCCACTATGGCGTGTTCTATCCCATGCAGACTTTCTCGAAGGCGAGGGAGGTGGACTTCAGCCGCATCCCGTGCTTCGTCGAGGCGGCCGACGACGACACGCTCCACACGCTGCTCCGAATGGCGGCACTCGTCAGCACGCAAATCTATCTCGCCGACTCCGAAGAGCGACGGAAACTGCACCTCGCGGCGGTCTTTGCCTGCAACTTCGCCAACCACTGCTATGCGGCAGCGCAGCAACTGCTTGGGGAACAGGGCATTCCTTTCGAGGTGATGCTGCCCCTCATCGATGAAACGGCTGACAAGGTGCATACCTTGGCTCCCGTCGATGCACAGACGGGACCGGCCGTGCGCTTCGACGAAAACGTGATGGCGGCGCAGATGCAGTCGCTCGACGGTCATCCGCTCTTGCGCGAAGTATATGAGGTGATGAGCCGCAGCATTCACCAGACGGCGCTGAATAAGTAAAACTCTTTGTTTCCCGAAATCTCTACCATTATGATAAACTACAATCTTCGCAAGATCCGCGCCCTCATCTTCGACATCGACGGCGTGCTTAGTTGCCAGACAGTGCAGCTGAACCAGTTGGGTGAGCCGGTGCGCACAGTCAACATCCACGATGGCTATGCCATCCAACTGGCAGTGAAAAAGGGTCTCCGCCTCGCCATCATCACCGGGGGAAGGGGAGAGGAGCTGAAGCTCCGCTACCAGCGCCTCGGCGTGCAGGACATCGTGATGAATGCGGGTGTCAAGGTGCTGGCATACGAACGCCTCAAGGAACAGTATGACCTGACCGATGAGGAGATTATCTATGTGGGCGACGACATTCCCGACTATGAACTCATGAAAAGGGTGGGGTGCCCTTGCTGCCCCGCCGATGCCTGCCCCGAAATAAAGGAGGTGAGCTGCTACGTGAGCCACAGGGCGGGCGGACAGGGCTGCGTGCGCGACATCATCGAACAGGTGCTGCGCGCACAGGATAAGTGGATGAGTGATGCGGAGGCCTTCGGGTGGTGAATATGAAAATAATTCTTTCAAGCAATTCTCCGCGCCGGCGCCAGCTCCTCGCCGGCCTCGACCTCGATTTTGAGGTGAAGGTGCTGCCGGGCATCGACGAAAGCTATCCCGACGACCTCTCGCCCGAACAGGTGCCGCAGTATATCGCTGTGGAGAAGGCGCAGCCTTATCTGCCTTCTCTCGCCGACGACGAACTCCTCATCACCGCCGACACCGTGGTGGTGCTGGGCAATGAAATACTTGGCAAACCGGCCGACGCCGCTGAGGCTTGCCGTATGCTGCGCATGCTGAGCGGAAAGACGCATCAGGTCATCACGGGGGTGTGCCTCACCACGCGTGCCGAACAGCGGAAGTTTGCCGTCACCTCGCACGTGTCGTTCAAGGAATTCACCGATGAGGAGATAAACTATTATGTCGAACACTACCGCCCCTTCGACAAGGCGGGTGCCTACGGCATTCAGGAGTGGATAGGGTATATCGGGGTCACCGGCCTCTCAGGCAGCTACTTCAATGTGATGGGCTTCCCCGTGCAGCGCATCTACCAGGAAATCACCGACATGTTCGGACCACTTCATCATTCATGATGATAGGGCTCGCCCTTGATGATGGTGCAGGCGCGGTACAACTGCTCGGCCAGAATGAGGCGCACCATCTGATGAGAGAAGGTCATCAGCGAGAGCGATATCTTCTCCTGCGCACGCGCATATACGGCCTGGGAGAATCCGTACGGACCGCCTATCACCAACGTCAACTGCTTGCACGTCTGTTGCTTGTGGGAGAGCCAACGGGCAAACTCCACACTGCGCATCTCCTTGCCGTGCTCGTCCAACAGCACCACGTAGTCCTGCGGCTGTATCTGGCGCAATATCTGTTCGCCCTCGCGCTCCTTCTGCTGCGCTTCCGTCAGACTCTTGGTGTTCTTCAACTCGGGTATCACGGTCACACCCATCGGCATGTAGTGACCTATGCGACTTACGTAGTCGTCCGTAAGCGCAGAGATGTGGCGGTCGGTAGTCTTACCTGTCAGGAGGAGGGTCGTTCGCATAGTGCTGCAAAATTAAAGGTTTTTTGCCGAAGTAACGACCCCTCGGCGCAAAAAATACATTTTTCCTTGGCTGTGCTCCCTTTTTTGCGTAACTTCGCATCTGATTCTCTCAAATTCGGAACACACCTTTTTATAATAATATGGGTACACTGATAGACTTCTTCAAGCGCGACCGCTTCGCCTTGCTTGCCGGAGCGGAACTGATAGAGGTGGGCGAGGGCTATGCAAAAGCCAGAATGCGCATCACCGAACAGCATCTCAACGGGGGCGACGTTTGTCAGGGCGGGGCACTCTTCACACTGGCCGACCTGGCCTTCGCCGCTGCCGTCAACAGCCACCTGACGCTCACTTTCTCCACCTCGTCGCAAATCACTTTCATACGTCCTGTTTCCGAGGGCTACGTCTATGCTGAGGCAACAGAAATCGTCAACCACAAAAGGATGCCTTTCGCCGAGGTGAAGGTCACCGACGAACAGGGGCAGATAGTGGCGGTCTTTACCTCAAGTGGGTACCGCAAACAGGGTATGGTCATCGAACTGTAGTCACGCTGTCTTCGTCCGCCTTTCCGTACACCTCGTCCCAGTGCTTCAGAAGCTCCTCGTTTTTCTTGCGTGTCTTCTTGTTTAAAGGCTTCTTCTCAAACATCTTGAAGAAGTCGAATGTGGCGATGCCTTGGGGTGGGGCATAGGCGTCCAGGCCCATGGTCACGCTTCCTACCAGCTCCTTTATCCTCTTGCGGTCTTTCCCCCACACATATAGGGTGTGCAATTCGTTCTCTTTCGGCAGCAGGTAGAGCGTGTCTTTCATCGTTTCCCTCTTGGCCTGGCGCTCCAAATAGCTCACATGACTCACTTTGGCACTCTCAAAGGCTTTGTCTATGCGCACATTGCC
>CAJONT010000115.1 GCA_905235975.1 uncultured Prevotella sp. | reverse complement strand
TTGGTCTGGTCGCCGTTGTACACCACGATGTTTCTGAAGTAGTTCTCGGCCATGAGACAGAAACCGTTGCCGTTGAATCGGTTGTTGTGGCAGGTGACGCCGCCGTTCATGCCTCTCAGTTCTGCATCGGTGGCACAACGTATGTTGTTCGACATGGCTTCGTCGAGAATGCTCATCACGTCGAAGCGCAGTCGCTCGTTGAGCACGCCGTGAGCCACTCCGTCGTCATAGCGCAGAATGCCGTCGGTGAGGGGGTGTATGTAGCCGTTCAGACAGGAGTATCCTTTGTCGCTGACGGTTATACCCGGCCTCCGTTCGATTGCGATTTCGGGTGATGCGAGCTTTGCCACCCTGTCGGTGAGTGTGCTGTTCTCCACCCATCGGTTGACGACCGTATTGTTGCTCACACGGTTGATCTTCAGCAGCGTATAGGGCAGCATGGTTTCATAATACTCCACAGGCATGAACTCGGGTGCTTCGCCGTGGTCACGCTGATATAGTTTCTGGAAGGGCACTTTCGACTGCAGTACATGGTATCGTATAAACATGTTGAGTGCGTTCCACGGGTTGCGGTAATCGTTGCCTGTGCTTACCTGACGGCCTGTCATTCGCAGGTTGTCGTACCAAGCTGCCGATCCGCTGTACCATGCGTTGGCTGAGTCGATGAGCTGTTCAAGCGTGTTGATGCCCGCATTGGCAAACGTCTCGTTGGTTTCGGCGAGGATGGTATAGCCTAGTCGGCACTCCTTGGGAATGTATTCATCGTCCTCCCTCTTGGGGATGATGAGTCCTTTTCTCTCCTGTGCGACCAATGTATCGCCCAATCCGCAGAGTTGCACAGCATTAGAGAAGAGGCTGAACTCCTCATGCTGTGACAGTTCGTTTGCCACGAGGGCGTTGGAGCGTCGCAGGGCATGGTCGATTTTGTGCAGGACACCGTTTTGCAGTTCGACGTCCATCTCGGTGACCATGCTGTATGCGTTGAGCATGATTTCGCCGTTGGGTCCGAGTGAGGAGATGATGTCGCGGTTGATCAGCGTGTTGAGCGTGTTGCCCTTGTCCATCTCGATACTGATGGTCCTCGACGACATGAGGTGGAAGAGTGCGATGTCGAGGCAGAGAGAGTCGGAGAGTCCCTCTAACGAGCGCTCTGTCATGCCGTTGTGTGGGAAGGCCACGTTCACTTCATCGTCGTAGAGGCTGTCGATATACTCAATGACACCTTCATTTGTAGGTGCGAAGCAAGTGTACTGTCCATATGCCGACAGAATCTTGTCGTAGCCCGTACGCTGAAGGATATAATGGAAGTTGGAGAACTCAGGTCGTGAGGACAGATAGTCATTAATGGTCTCTTCCATTGAAACGTACAGGTTCGACTCATCGATGTGTTCACTACATGAAGTAATGGACAAAACGGCGATGAGGCAGCACCATAATTTTGTAAAGTGATTTTTCATTTAGTTGCTTTGATTAGGTTTTCATTCACAAATATAGTAATTTTTTTTATTACATTAAAAAATTTGTTGCACATTTATTCAGGTTGGCAACATATTGGATAACATCGGCAAAAAGAATAACAAAAGATGTAACCTCATCATGTACATTTTGGCATCACGCACGTTTTGGCATCACGCCCAAGGTTTATCGCGCACGGCAGTGTCTGAAGGAAGTAAGGCAGAAATCATGTAATTGTTTTTGCCAATATTGTAATTTCATAGCCTGCCTTCTGATAATTTGCTTAAATTTGCATCAATATATACATATATATTATATACGGAACATTACATTTTAATTAGATAAAGCCATGAAACGAATTTTTTCACTTTTGCTGTTCCTGCTGACGATAGTGGCAGGTAGCGAGGCACAGGTATCCGGCATAGAGGCTGGCAAGACCTATCGCATTGCTCTGGCGTCGAAACCGAAGAAGTCACTATTTGTAAAAGATTCAGCACCCGACAACATGAAGACCGTTGTGATGTGGACAGAGACCAACGTGCCTTCGCAGCAATGGACAGCCGAGGTCGACGACCAGGGGCGCTACGCCTTTAAGAATGTCTACACGGGCAAGTATCTGAATTATACCGGAGGCTCGCTGTGCCAGTACACAGGCCGGTCGTGGTGGGACGTCGATGCGGTGGAAGATGGCGACAATGCCTTCTATATCCATAAGAACGCCAGGTACCTGCATGCCAAAGAGACTACCGACGGCAGTGTGCCGACGATGGACGATACCTTAGAGGCCTGGATCTTGGAAGAAGTGGAACCCCAGCCGGCACTGAACGACATCGTGCGCCGCCGCATGGCCGACGGCTATTTGCAGCAATTTCTGCAAGACAAGGGCAGCGGCTACCGTACGTTCTGCAACGGAGGCTGGGGTGAGAGCGAGACCTTGGAAACCATACTCGACATGTATGAGGCCACTGGCGACCGCCATTACCTCAGCATCTACGAGTCGTGCTACAGTTACTTCCGCTATCATGTGGGAGGCACTTGGACCGGCGGCACCATCGTGGGCGGCTACAACTGGTTCGGCTACAGTTACAATGACGACGTGATGTGGCATATCATCGGTGCAGCCCGTGCCTATCTGCTCACGGGCAACACGCTCTACCTGAACGATGCGAAGAACAACTTCGACCTTATCTGGAACCGTGCCTATTTAGGCTACGTGGGACTGCTTCGCTGGGCCGAGCAAAATGGCGACCGCAACAGTGCCAACTCATGCGTGAACGGCCCGGCAGAGGTGGCAGCCTGCTACATCGCATTGGGCACCGGTGATGAGACCTATTTTGAGAAGGCCAAGGAGCTCTATCAGAACCAGCGCACCTATCTGGCCAACATGTCGACGGGTCAGGTCTACGACAATGTCATCTTCAACCCTGAGACCTGCGAGGTGGTGGAGCGCAACTCGTGGGCCTCTACCTACAACCAGGGCACCATGCTGGGTGCCGCCGTGCTGCTCTTCCAGCACTATGGCGATGCGCAGTACAAGAACGATGCCGACAAGATCATCAGCTATAGCCGCACGAATTTATGCGACAACAACGGCATCATCAAGGTATGCCAGAGTGTGGATGGCGACTTCCAAGGTTTCAAGGGCATTCTGATGCGCTACGTGGGTCTTTATGTGCGCCATTTTGGCAATGAGACCTATGACAAATGGATGAAGGACAATGCCATGCGCGCATTCTCCAACCTCAACTCCAAGGGTTTCGGCCATTCGGCATGGCTCACCAAAGCCTCCGAGGACTTCACCTTCGGCTCTGGAGATGACATGAAGACATACAACAACAGTCCTTTCGGAGGCAGCACATCGCTCTCGGCAGCCTTCGGCAACCGCTGCGACTCGTATACCGCCACTGCGAATGAAGACGGCACCTTCACCATCAATGTGGACCAGAAGGGTTACTACAGGTTGGACATCTCCTACCAGAGCGCTTCAAGCGAGACTGTCTACCTGACCGTGAACGATGGCGATGCCATTACCCGCAACTACGCCACCACAGGCGATTACACGGGGGTGCGCGCATACTACGTGGCCATGCGCGAGGGCGACAACACGATTGCGCTGACAGCCGACAGCAACGGTCAATTGCCAACCATCAGCAAGGTTGACGTGCATTACCTGGCGCCCATCTTCAGCACGTTGGAAGCCGAACATGCCGAAAGCCATGGCCAGACCTCTATCTTTAACGATGCTGATGCTTCGTGCGGCAGATACATGGGACGCATAGGCAACGGTTCCTCCAACTACATCACCTTCTATTATGATGCTGATGAAGGGGGTGAGTACGACCTTGGCATCACTTTCTTTGGCGGTGCACAGCGCCAGATGTATATCCGTGTGAACAACGGCAGCAAGAACTCGCAGGTGTTTGAGAGCACGGGCAGTTCCAAAGCCAGTTCCGCCATCACAAAAATCATACGCGTGACGCTCAAGAGCGGCACCAACACCATCACAATGGGCAACGACAACATGTGGGGACCCTATGTGGACAAGATTGAATTGAACAAAGCTGACGAATCGGGTATCGAACAAGTCTCGCATGAGGAGGAATGTGACATCAACGGTCAGGCCGTGTACAACGTGCAGGGCATGCGTGTCACTTCAACAAATGCGTCGAGAAAGGGTATTTACATCGTTGGCAAGAAGAAGGTCTTGTTGGGGATTTAGTTTTTGGTGTGCGGGAGGGCGCTAGTTTTGATGCACCTCCCGACAAAAGTCGCCCTGGAAGGGGAAAAGCATTGCTCGGATTGTTTGCTTTTGCCCTTTCGGGGCGAATTTTTTGTTGGGAGTCGCTGCGCGAGACGGGGTGTTGAGCTTAAGCGAAATCATCTTATAAATCTTTACAAATCTTTGTGTAATGAAAGTCAACGCCCCCTTGCCCCCTCTAATCTTAGAGGGGGAGCTAATTTGCAGTGGGGCAAGGGGTTAGGGTTAGTGAATGGGGCGA
>CAJONT010000114.1 GCA_905235975.1 uncultured Prevotella sp. | reverse complement strand
TGGTTTGCCTTCATCCATTCGGTGATTTTTTTCACGGCGATGTGGTATGAGGCCTTGAGTGCGCCCTCCGAGGTGTCGAGCATCTGACTGATTTCGCTGTATTTCATATTGTCGTAATAGCGCAGGGTGAACACGGTGCGCTGCACGGAAGGCAGTTGTGCAATGGCTTTCTGCAGTTGCAGCTGTGTCGCATCGCCGTCGAAGTAGGTGTCGGCCATGAGCGTGTCGGCCATGTTGTGACTGTCGTCGTCGGTGAGCATCTCCATTTCTCTCTTGCGTTTGCGCAACAAGTCGAGCGACTCGTTCACCGCGATGCGATAAAGCCATGTAGACAATTTGGAGAGTTGCTGGAAGTCGTCAAGTTTGGACCAAGCTTTGAGAAACGTATTCTGCAGCACATCGTCGGCATCCTCATGTGTGAGCACGATATGCCTTATCTTCCAATAGAGCGGCTGCCCGAAGTGTTGCACGACCTCGGCAAACGCCTTGCGTCGTGTAGCGGGGTCGGCGAGCTGTTTCAGGACACGTTTTTCGTCGTATGGCATGAAATATAATATAGGTGTGATCTATTAATTCTGAGAATTTTGAACTATAGGTAGAAGCACAATTATAGCGCACGTCCACCATTAATACCCCCATTTGAAGGATGAGAACATGCGCTATGGGTCTTGTCTCAGAACTGCCTGAACAGTGGTTTATCGGATGGAGATCTTACGGACAATCTTGCCCACCTTTACGATATAGCATCCTTTAGGCAGATTGAGTTCGAATCGCTTGTCCGGTCCTTCCACTTTCACGCTCATGACACGTACGCCGGCCACGTTGTAGATTTGCAACACCTGACCATTGGCACCTGTGATGTGGAGTACCGACTCAGCGACAGAAATGGATATATTCTGATATTCATTGTCTATCACCTCGATGGCCTGCTCGGCGAGGGCAGCCACCGGCACCCCTACGAGCAAGGTGGAGGACAGCATAAGTGTTAAGAATATTTTCTTCATAAGCACGATTTTTATACAGCTTTCAGGGAGAAGTCGTGCCGACATCCCCAGCCTTTATTAGCTACTCGATGCAAATATATAAAAAAACTGAGAGACGTAAGGTGGATTTATTGTGTTGACGTGTGCATTTTAACTTTTTTTAAGCGCAACGGGAACTTCGAGACCTTCGTTGGCCAGAATTGTATCCGGGAAGATGGCACGTGCCTCCTGAAGCAGGCAATCCTCGTGGTCGTAGCGTGCGCTGTAGTGTCCGAGCATCAGCTGCCCCACCCCAGCATCACGTGCCACCGTGGCTGCCTGCGCCGCCGTGCTGTGGTAATATTTGCGTGCCTGTTCCTCAAATTCCGACCCATAGGTGCTTTCGTGGTAGAGCAAGTCGACCCCCTTCACCATTTCGTGCAATTCGGGCATATAGCGGGTGTCGGAGCAATAGGCATACGAGCGCACGGGGTCGGGGTCCTTCACCAAGTGGCTGTTGGGCACGACGTCGCCCTCCGGTGTCACCCAGTCGGCACCGCCTTTGATGTTGTAGACCTGGCTGAGCGGTATGTGATAGAAGTCGAACATGTCGGGTCGGATATGAGGCCACCCCGGTTTCTCTGTGAAGAGGAATCCGCAACAAGGCATGCGGTGCTGCAACGGAATGGTAGACACGGTAAGGCTCTTGTCGTCGTATATCACCTGTGCAAGAGAAGTGTCGATGGGATGGAAGACCACCTCAAAGCCCAGGCCATTGCAGAAGAGTGCGATTTGCGCATCGAGCATGGGACCGAGCGCCTCGTGTGCATAGACGTGCAACGGTGCAGAGCGCCCCATGAGTCCCAACGAGCTGATGAGGCCGATGAGACCGAAGCAGTGGTCGCCATGAAGGTGTGAGATAAAGATATGGCTCAGTTTCCCCAACCTAAACCTGGCATTATGAAGATAGATCTGCGTTCCCTCCCCACAATCCACCATGAAAATCTTGTTACGCAGCTCCACGATTTGTGAAGAGGCATGGTGGCGCGGAGTGGGCTTGGCGCTGCCACATCCGAGAATCTTGACGACGAACGGCTGCATCTGCGTTACTGGCGTTTGTAAGCGAAGATGCCCACACTGTTTTCGAGCAGCAGGCTATCCGGTCCCAACGTGACGATTTCGAACGTATCGGGAGCAAGAATCAGTTGTCCGTTCAGTATTTTCCATTCGGTATAAGGCTTCGACTCCGCCATTCCAGCCGAGAGCACCTCACCACCGTCTTTTATCTCAAAATTGCGGTCCAGGCTTGTCCATTTGCCGAGAAGAGAGTTGAGATTGATGACTTTCCGTGCAAACATTTCGCCGTTTACCTTCTCTGCGATGACAGCCAGTTTGTCGCCTTCGAAGAGTCCCCCCTGCAGGTCGCCCACCTCATCGATGGTTTCCCTTGTGAAGAACACGGAGTCGCCATTGGCCGTCAGGAGGGTAAACGAGTGCATGGCGGCAGCATAACAGGTGCCATAGAGGGTGCTGTCTTGCTCGCTCACGAGGACAGGTGCTTTTATCTCAGGTGTTGCGGAGCCGCCGTCTTTCTTGCACGAGGCGAGAACGCCCCATACCATACATACTGCCATGAGGGCAATGGCCATAAACTGCGTTTTTCTCATATCTTTCAGAAATTAAAAAATTGGTATAAGGTGTGTGCTATTGATTTTGTTCCTGCGCTTTGGCCTCTTCCCACAGGCGGTCCATTTCGGCGAGCGTCATTTCGGTGAGCGGCTTACCCACCCTTATGGAATGTTCTTCCACATAGTTGAAGCGCCGTATGAACTTCTGGTTGGTATGTTCGAGTGCATTGTCGGGATTGAGGTGATAGAACCTTGCGGCATTGATTACGCTGAAGAGGAAGTCGCCCAGTTCGCGTGTGGAGTTCTCCTTGTCGCCCTTTTCCAGTTCTGCTTCCAGTTCGCCGAGTTCTTCCCGCACTTTGTTCCACACATCCTGCGGTTTGTCCCAGTCGAAACCCACATTCCTTGCTTTGTCCTGGATGCGGTAAGCCTTGATGAGGCTTGGCAGCGCATCGGGCACCCCCGAGAGGACGCGGCGGTTGCCGTCTTTTTCCTTCAGTTTAATTTGTTCCCACTTCTGGAGCACCTCGTCGGCAGTATCAGCCTTTGTGTCTCCGTAGATATGTGGATGGCGGAAGATGAGTTTGTCGGCCTGCATATTGCATACGTCGGCGATGTCGAAATCGCCCGTTTCACTGCCGATGAGCGCGTAGAAGCACACGTGCATGAGCACATCTCCCAATTCCTTGCTGATGTTTTTCCTGTCGTCTTTCATCAAGGCGTCGCAAAGTTCGAATGTTTCCTCAATCGTGTTAGGGCGCAGGCTTTCGTTGGTCTGTTTGCGGTCCCAGGGGCACTCTTTGCGCAGGCGGTCGAGCACATCGAGCAATCGGCCGAAAGCCTCAAGTTTCTCTTCTCTTGTATGCATAAAGTGTGTTCTATTTTTGTGCAAACTTACACATTTTTATTGAGAAGAAGAAGAATCGGCACGATTTTTTGCAAGAGTCATGAAAACAGGGGCATTCACGGTGTGATTCGGCGTCGGAAAAGAGCGAAAAAGAGAAGCATTTGGGTTTTCGGTTTAAAAATGAATGAATTCATTTCGTTCTGCGCCCAAATTTCATTAACTTTGCACGCAAAACGGAATAAATCGGGCATTTTATGCCCATCAAGGAAAAAACGCATTTTTATCAATATGGAATTAGCGAGCAAATACGTTCCACAGGATGTGGAGTCGAAATGGTACCAGTATTGGCTGGACAACAAGCTTTTCAGTTCAAAACCCGACCAGCGTGAGCCTTACACCATCGTCATTCCCCCACCCAATGTGACGGGAGTGCTGCACATGGGCCACATGCTCAACAACACCATCCAAGACATTCTGGTGCGCCGCGCCCGTATGGAGGGCAAGAACGCGCTCTGGGTGCCCGGCACCGACCATGCCTCCATCGCCACGGAAGCCAAGGTGGTGGGCAAGTTGGCCAAGGAAGGCATCAAGAAGAGAGACCTCACCCGTGAGCAGTTTCTCACCCACGCATGGGACTGGACCCACGAGCACGGCGGCATCATCCTGAAACAGCTGCGCCGTTTGGGTGCCAGCTGCGACTGGGACCGCACCGCGTTCACCATGGACGAGAAGCGTTCGGAGAGTGTGCTGAAAGTGTTTGTCGACCTGTATGAGAAAGGGCTCATCTACCGTGGGCTTCGCATGGTGAACTGGGATCCGAAGGCACAGACAGCGCTGAGCAACGAAGAGGTGATATACCATGACGAGAAGAGCAAGCTTTACTACCTGAAATATTATGTAGCCAATGCCGACGGTAGTATTTGTTGCGATGATATCGCAACAGACGAGACTGAGGGCAACGTCGTCCATAAAGACGAGCGCGGCTGCTACGCCGTGGTGGCCACCACACGTCCCGAGACCATCATGGGCGATACCGCCATGTGTATCAACCCCAAAGACCCCAAGAACCAGTGGCTCAAAGGCAAGAAGGTTATCGTGCCCCTTGTGAACCGTGTGATTCCAGTGATTGAAGACCGCTACGTGGAGATAGAATTCGGTACAGGATGTCTGAAGGTGACGCCCTGCCACGACCCCAACGACTACATGCTGGGCAAGAAGCACAACTTAGAGAGCATCGACATCTTCAACCAAGACGGCACCATCAGCGAGCAGTCGCCTCTGTACGTGGGCATGGACCGCATGGATGTGCGCCGGCAGATAAGCATTGACCTGCAGCACGCAGGACTGATGGAGAAGATAGAGGACTATGAGAACAAGGTGGGCTACTCGGAACGCAATACCGACACTGCCGTGGAGCCGCGTCTGTGCATGCAGTGGTTCCTGCGCATGAAACACTTTGCCGACCTTGCCCTTCCTCCCGTGATGAAGGATGAGATACAGTTCCACCCTGCCAAATACAAGAACACCTACAAGAATTGGCTTGAGAACATACAAGACTGGTGCATCTCGCGCCAGTTGTGGTGGGGACACCGCATACCCGCTTATTTCCTCCCTTCCCAAGGCGAGGAAGAGGAAAAATTCGTGGTGGCGCTCTCGCTCGACGAGGCATTGGAGAAAGCCCACAAGCTGCCTGGCTGTGAGCACCTCACCAAGGACGACCTGCATCAGGACGAAGGCGCGCTCGACACTTGGTTCTCCTCCTGGCTGTGGCCCATCAGCCTTTTCGACGGCATCAACCATCCCGGCAACGAAGAGCTGTCTTACTACTACCCCACCTCCGACTTGGTGACGGGTCCCGACATCATCTTCTTCTGGGTGGCCCGCATGATTATGGCCGGCTACGAGTTTGCAGGCAATATGCCATTCAAGAATGTCTACTTCACCGGTATCGTGCGCGACAAGCTGGGCCGCAAGATGTCGAAGAGCCTCGGCAACTCGCCCGACCCCATCAAGCTGATAGACCAATACGGTGCCGACGGAGTGAGAATGGGTATGATGCTGTGTGCACCCGCCGGCAACGACATCCTCTTCGACGAGGCACTTTGTGAGCAAGGACGCAACTTCAACAACAAGATATGGAACGCCTTCCGTTTGGTGAAGAGTTGGAAGGTGAGCGATGCCGCACAGCCCGAATGCAACCGCATAGCCGTAGAGTGGTTTGACGCAAAACTGCGCCAGACAGCCGCCGAAGTAGACGACCAGTTCCGCAAGTACCGCATCTCCGAAGCCCTCATGAGCGTGTACAAGCTCTTCTGGGACGAGTTCTCGAGCTGGTATCTTGAGTTGGTGAAACCCGCCTTCGGTGCACCGACCGACCAGGCCACCTACGATGCCACCCTCCGTTTCTTCGATGCCCTGCTGAAGCTGCTCCATCCCTTCATGCCCTTTATCACAGAAGAGCTGTGGCAACATCTCTACGACCGTGCAGAGGGCGACAGCATCATGCTGCAGAGTCTGCAGGTTGCAGCTCCCGCTGCCGGCGACAAGCAGATAAGCGACAACATGGAACTGGTGAAACAAGTGGTATCGGGTGTGCGCATGGTGCGCAACCAGCGCAACATAGCCCCCAAAGAAGCCCTCGTGCTGCAAGTGGTGGGCACCACGCGCTACGCATACTACACCGACGTGATTGTGAAGATGGCCTGTCTGAGCAGTTTCGACGTGGTGACCGAGAAGGCTGCCGATGCCGCACAATGGATGGTGGGCACCGACGAGTTTGCCCTGCCGTTAGGCAACCTGATTGACGTGGCTGAGGAGATAAAGAAACAAGAGGCGCAACTGACCTACCTCAAAGGCTTCCTGCAGGGTGTACGCAAGAAACTTCAGAACGAGAAGTTCGTGTCGCATGCGCCGGAGGCCGTGGTGGCCATGGAGCGCAAGAAAGAGAAAGACGCTACTGAGAAGATAGCTGCCTTAGAGGAGTCGCTTGCCGAATTGCGCAAGAAGGCCTAAGGGACATAAGGCTTCTTATAATACTACAGGGGAGGACTTCTTCAAGGAGAGGTCCTCCTTTATTTTCCCTTGGCAATCACATAGATGATGACGGGGGCGCCGATGAGCGGTGTGAGCGCATTGAGGGGGATGGAGCCGTTCTCTCCCGGCAAGAAACACAGGATATTGCAGAACAATGCCACCACGGCACCCGTCAGCATGGTAGCGGGCAACAACGAACGGTGGTTGTCGGTGGAGAGAATCATGCGGGCGATATGAGGCACCGCAAGACCGATGAAGGAGATGGGGCCGCAGAAGGCTGTGACCACAGCCGTGAGCACCCCCGTGGTGAGCAGCAGTTCGTTGCGTACCCTTACAAAGCTGACACCCAGGTTTTCGGCATACTGCTCGCCGAGCAGCAGGGCATTGAGCGGTTTTATAAGCAGCAGGGCACAAATCAGTCCGCCTACCGTGACGGAGGCGAAGGCGGGCAACTGCGCCCAAGACACGCCGCTGAAGTTGCCCAATCCCCACACCATGAACGACTTCACGCCCTCTTCGGTGGCGAAAAAGTTGAGCAGCGACACGACCGATGACGACAGGAAGCCAATCATCACACCAATGATGAGCAGCATCACACTGTTTCTCACCATCGTGGAGAAGACAAAGATAATGCCCGTGACAAGCATGGCACCCGTGAAAGCGCCGAGAAGGATGGCCAAGAAGCCCGATGCCTCGATGCCTATCGCAGTGACCGACCCACCGAACAGGAGCATGACAATGGCGACCCCCATACTGGCACCACTACTGATACCGAAAATAGACGGTCCTGCCAACGGATTGCGGAAAGCCGTCTGGAGGAGGAGACCGCATACGGCCAAAGCCGCACCGCTCATCAAAGCCGTGATGGCCTGCGGCAGTCGTGACTCCATGACGATGTATTGCCACGACTCCTTCTGCGCCTCGCCACCCCAAAGGATATGCCACACTTCGGCGACCGGTATCTTCACCGACCCCACGACCAAGCTCACGCAGAAGAGC
>CAJONT010000113.1 GCA_905235975.1 uncultured Prevotella sp. | reverse complement strand
TCCGCCGCAATCTTCAAACGGGTGCACTGACCGATACACATAAAGACATAAAGTTGAGTTGGCCGGTTTGTGTGCAATTCTATTAGTAATCAGTCTTTTATTGTGAGAAATCTGTTTCTCGTCACCCCTTTTGCTCGTTTCTACGATGACAGTTGCATCATACCACTGAATTCATTTTGTGTTGATTAGAACAAAAGATGAAGAATTCAAATATGAAGATTCTCAATTTCATAAAGGCGTTCGCATTTCTCTCTGCTGCATTCTTCAGTGTGCTGCTTCTTGCTTCGGCACGTCGCCCCACACCACCTGCCGACTTGCAGCTGTTAGAGCAATGGAAGGCTGGCAATGTGGTGAGTGCGGAAGCTGTACAAGCTTATGGTATTGACAGATGTTTTGTTGCTGTTCCCATTCCTGATGCCGTGTGGGGCCGTATGCAGGGCAAAAGTTTTAAAGACAACCCCCACATAAAGCGAGACGACTTGTTATACCTCAAGGTGCTCCATTACGACTACGACAAATGTATACATGTGGGTGAGATGGTGTGCAACCGTCTTATTGCTGAACGCCTTATTGAGATATTCCGTTTGCTCTACGATGCCAATTATCCCATTCAACGCATGGTGTTGCCTGATAATTATAATGCTGACGACGAGACGCAGATGAGGGCGAACAATACTTCCTGTTTCTGCTACCGTGCAGTGGCAGGCAGTGGTTCCCTTTCTCGACATGCACTCGGGATGGCGGTCGACATCAACCCGCTCTATAATCCTTATTATAAAGTCCGCGCGAACGGCACAAAATTTGTGCAGCCTTCCACCGCAGGACAATATTGTGACCGGAATAAGAATTTCCGCTATAAGATTCATCGTGGCGATTTGGCCTACAAACTTTTCACTGAACGCGGATTTGTCTGGGGTGGTGACTGGAGAAGCTGCAAGGATTTTCAGCACTTTGAGATGAGAAAGAAATGACACCTGCTGCTGGGTGTCATTTCTTTCTCAATACTGATGGCGTCTGCGCTTATAACTCGCCTTTAGGTAGTTCCTTTATATAACCCAAGAATTTTTCTGGCCAGAAATTCATGACCAACTCCTCTGGGAAATCAATCTCTTCCAGCAGAGGCAGGATACGGCTGTAGTCGCCTATCATGAATGAGATGTGTGCATCGCTGCCTAATATGACGGGCATGTCACGTTCCTTACATAGCCGTAAAATCTCAAGGTTGTTGTCGCGTGCTGCTACCCGCCCTCGCGTGGGGGCAAGGCTGTGGTTGTTTATCTCTAACAGTGTCTGCGTTTCAAAGGCAGCTTCCACGATTGGTTCGAAATCCAAGTCGCAGGTGGCATCGCCGGGATGGCTGATAATCTGTATATACGGGTTTCGTATGGCGGATACCATTCCACGTGTGTTCTCTTCGCGTGTGCCGCCTTGCCAACATACACTGTGTATGCCGGCAATGCGCAGGTCGAGCCTGTGCATGAAACTCTCTTCGATGTCAAGATTGCCCTCTGTGTCGAGGATGTCTATCTCGCAGCCTATGAGTAGTTTTACACCGTACATCACGCGTGGAATGCAATGGGCGTTTCTGAAGTAGAGTAGGGGACAGCTGCCTGGTATCGCCGGTCCATGCTCAGTGATGCCTAACAGCTGTATGCCTTTTTCCGCGGCGGCATGTGCCATTTCCTGAAGACTACTGTAGGCATGGCCAGAGGCTACTGTATGGGTATGTACGTCTAATAAAGTTTTATGCTTATACATGTACTGTGATTGGTGTTTGTTAGGGCAGTGTGAGGAATCGGAACGACCCTTCTACCACGCTGAAGTCTTTTCCGTCAAAATCCAGTTGCACCACGGCTGTACGTCGCTGACCTACCTGACTGCGGCTGTTGTGTGTATGGAATACATACATCCAGTGTCCGTCTTTGTCCTTGAACAAGTCGCCGTGTCCTGTCCCGTTTTCACCGATGAGTTGCCTTGTTATGATGGGCGTTCCATGTTTTGTCCATGGTCCGAGGGGTGATTTTGCGGTAGCGTAGCCCACGGCATAGTCTATGTTGCGGAAGTCGTTGCAGGAGTAGAAGAGATAGTAGGTCTTTCCTATTTTGATTACGGTGGGACCTTCACTCACCCCATACTGAGTTTTCCAAGTGTTCTCCCATCCGTCTTCCACGGAGATGACTTCACGTGCGGTCTTCTCTTTTATTGAACGAAGGTCTTTCGACATCTCAGCGGCATAGATACGGTTACCCTCTTTCAGACGCACATGATACAGGTAGGCCTTGCCGTTGTCGTCAAAGAATACAAAGGGGTCGATGGCATTGGTCGGGAAGGTGATGGCCTCTGCTTTTTCCTGGGTAAACGGTCCTACGGGACTGTCACCTTCGGCGATGGCAATCTGCTCGTTGGCAGTGTATATCATGTAGTGACGATTCTTGTGCTTGAACACCTGCGGTGCCCAAAAGCCCTTTGTGCCGAAGGTCTCGGGCGAGAGCACATAACCATCTAACGTGCCCAAGGGTCCCTGCCATGTGTCCAGGTCATCTGAAACATATACCTCAAAACGACCGGAAGGTCCGCTTGCCGATGTGCCGTAGAGATAATATTTACCGTCTTCGCAGAATATGGTGGGATCGGCAAGCAGTATGCCGCCGACATCGGGCCGTTCACTTATCTTCGAGGGCTTGTCGCCGCTTACGTGCGGCCAACCGTCTATCCATTCCACTTTGTCCATGTATACCAACCTGCCGGCATCAGGGTCCGAAGCGTCAAAGCCGTGATACAGAATCCAGTCTTGTCCGCGGTCGTCTTTGACGATTTCTGAGTTGTGCCCAGGTCCCACCACATCGTCGTTGCGGTGAATAATCGTCTCGAAGTGGTTGTCCATGAGCGACTGTCCTTTCCTGTCTACATAGGGGCCGAACAGGTTCTTCGACCGTCCGCATGTCACGTGGTAGGTGCTCCGTTCTCCCTCGCAGCAGCTGCCTGTGGAACCGATGAGATAGTAGTAGCCGTCGTGGCGGTGTATATAGGTGCCCTCCATGAACGTACCGGCCACCTGCTTCTTCTCCGCGCCCGGTTTCACAGCCAATCCGTCGTCGGTCAGCTCAATGCCATAGATGCCGCGGAAACTACCCCAAAACAGGTATTTCTTTCCATTGTCTTCTATATAGAACCCGTCGATGCTGTTTTGCACGTCAATGCTCTTGCTCGTGAACATCGCGCCGTGGTCGGTAAACGGTCCCTCCGGCTTTTCGGCTGTGGCCACACCGATGCCACAAGTCCATTCTCCTCCCCATTCCGACTTGGCATAATAGAGCACATACTGGCCGTTTATGAAGTTGATGTCGGGAGCCCAGAGGTGACCTTTCTCATTCCATTTCGGCCGCGATTCATCAGTGAAAGCGGTGCCCACGAATTGCCAGTCTACAAGGTTCTTTGAGCGGTATATGGGCAGATTGTGTATGTTCTCCGTTGCATAGAGATAGAAGTAACCGTCGTTGGCGCGGATGACAGTCGGGTCAGGCAGTGATGTCCGTATCACGGGGTTACGATAGAAATCGTCACCGTCGGCAGCCCAGGATATGAGTGCAAATGCCGAGACAAGAAGATTGGCAAAGAACCGGTTCCTCATCGATGTTGATTTCATTTCTTTTTTACAGGGTCACAGGTGAGACCGCAGCCCAATTTCTTGAATATTTTGCGGTCTACCTCGCTAAGCATTACAGTGGAGTGGACCTGACAGTTGCGCAACTGCGGCAGTTGTTCCAGCGCACGCCGGCACTGCTCATCGTCTTTCGACAGGACACTGAGCGCTACCAATACTTCGTCGGTGTGCAGGCGTGGGTTGCGGCCGCCAAGATATTCTATCTTCGTCTTTTGTATAGGTTCTATCATCGACTGTGGAATCAGCCTCACCTGATGGTTAATACCGGCAAGGTGTTTCGTGGCATTCAATAGCAGGGCGGCAGAACAACCGAGCAGCGGACTGCTTTTGGCAGTGATAAGGGTGCCATCGCTTAGTTCCATGGCCGAAGCCGTGTGTCCGCTTAGCTCTTGCTTGGCGGCTGCAGCCACAGTGACACGGCGGTAGGCGGTGGTTATCTTTGCCTGATTGAACAGCATCAGAATCTTGTTCACCTCACGCTCGTTGTCGGCACCGTCAGCAAGTTTGTTCGTGGCATCGTAGTAGCGGCGGATAATCTCTTCGCGTGAGGCATTGCAACAAGCTTCATCGTCAGAGATGCAGAAACCTACCATATTGACACCCATGTCGGTGGGCGACTTGTAGGGATTCTCTCCGTAAATGCCTTCAAAGAGGGCGTTCAGTACGGGAAAAATTTCTA
This sequence comes from uncultured Prevotella sp., assembly GCA_905235975.1. Classification (GTDB taxonomy): domain Bacteria; phylum Bacteroidota; class Bacteroidia; order Bacteroidales; family Bacteroidaceae; genus Prevotella. The sequence goes on along the minus strand of CAJONT010000113.1, from coordinate 1,557 downwards.
TGTCGCGGTTGTAGTTGACGGCAATCTTGTCATACGCCTCCAGATGGAATGGGTCGATCATGTTGACGTCGTTCAGGTCGGCTGTGGCGGCTTCGTATGCAATATTGACAGGATGCTTCAACGGCAGGTTCCATACGGGGAAGGTCTCAAATTTGGCATAGCCCGCGCGGATGCCTCTCTTGTTTTCGTTGTACAACTGTGAAAGGCAGACGGCCATCTTGCCGGAGCCTGGGCCGGGAGCCGTCACAATCACCAGCTCTCGTGAGGTTTCAACGTAGTCGTTCTTGCCGAATCCTTCATCGCTTGCAATGAGTTCCACGTTGTGGGGGTATCCGTCAATAAGATAGTGAACGTACGAATTGATACCGAGGCGTTCCAAACGGTGACGGAACTGGTCGGCAGCATGCTGACCGTTGTAGTGGGTGATGACAACCGATCCCACCATGAAACCACGGTTCATAAACTCTTGTCGCAGTCGCAGTACGTCTTCATCGTATGTGATGCCGAGGTCGGCACGCACCTTGTTCTTCTCTATGTCTTCGGCATTCACCACAATTACGATTTCCAAGGCATCGCTCAGTTGGGCGAACATACGCAACTTTGAGTCGGGCTTGAATCCTGGTAACACGCGCGAGGCATGATGGTCGTCAAAGAGTTTGCCACCAAGTTCCAAATAGAGTTTTCCGTTAAACTGTGCGATGCGTTCACGGATGTGCTCCGACTGAATTTTCAAGTATTTCTCGTTGTCAAATCCAATTTTCATGAAAGTCAAGATAAAATGTTTAGTTATTAAGAGGCTCGGAATCCTCTGTTTCAATCCCTAATTCTACAAATCGCTTGTAAAATTAACAAATTTTTCTTAAACTTTCACTTTTTGACTAAAATCTTATGTTTTTTTTTGATTTAACTCGTCAGTATCAAACAGTGAAGACGGTGGGCGGGTCTTGCTCTGCTGCACTTGGCACCTGGGAAATGGCACTGAGAAGTTCTGACGCGTTTTCGATGACTGACATGGTCTCTGCTCTTTAAATAGGATGATGATGGATTCTCGTTATCTCCATTCCTTCGTCACCTGTCCGTCGGAATAGTGAATGATATTTAATCCCTTCCGGGGAGCCGGAAGCCGGCGGCCCTGCAGGTCGAACACCTTTACGATGCTTCTTTCTTCAAGAGCTGCGGGTGATTTCACTCCCGTGGGGTCATAGTTCTCCAAAGGCTCGATGTGCTCAAATTTGCCAAAGTCGGGATGACTTTTGTAACTGTCGATGGAAACAGATGGAACATAAAGTGTCGCGTTGGAGTAAATCGTATTTTTATCAAAAGATCTAACACAGCCAAAAGTTTTATTAAACTCAGACGCTTCATACCAATCGATCCAAATGGAAAACTTCCTCTCCGTCTCCTGGGTCCCACCCATAAATGAAACAGTCTCGATACTGGACAGCATACTCATTTAGTGATATGACAGTTCGTAAGCGTCTCCGCGATTACGCATTGACTTTCATTGTTTGACTTTCTATCTTTGCGGCATTGTTCATCATTATCATTATTTATTAT
>CAJONT010000112.1 GCA_905235975.1 uncultured Prevotella sp. | reverse complement strand
CTTTGCACCGAATAAAAGCAAAAAGCGACCGAAACGAAACCAATGGAATCTGCTTTTGAAATTTTTCATAATTAATAGAACACACCTATATACTATTTTGTCTTTTTGGAAGTGTCTACAGAGGGATCGAGCAACAGATTGTTGGCATCGCGGTCTATGCCGGCAACTGTGCTGGTGGCGGATTTTGACGTACAGGCGATTCCGGCATTGCGGAGCAGGAGCGACAGGGTGCGGAAACCCTTTTCTGAGTCGGCAAAGTCGGTCAGCGTGCTTACATACACACGCCCGTTTCTCACAAATACAGGAAGAGACTGCGTTGTCTCGTGCTCTGAACGAAGCAGACCGGCGGTCTTTATCTCTTCGGGGCGCAGGTTCCAACGGCGCCAGTCGGTGCGGCAGGCAAGGAGCAGCACCTCTCCTTCGCTCACGAAAGGCCCCTTCAACGTCCACTCTGAGGCATCGGTCTTCTGTGCTTCGCAGAAATAGAAGTCTGAGTGCTGTAGACCGGCGGTCCACGAACGGTCTTCGGGTAGGAATGATGAGCGTTTCAACTGGTCGAAAGCAATATCGGCGGGCAGCAGTCTGCGGTAGGTCTCTACCGTCTCGGGTGTAAGGCCCCAAAGCCAGAGTGTGGCTCCTTTCTCCTGGTTCTTGATGAGGGTGCGCAACTCGGTTGCGTCAAGCGGCTCACCGGCATCGATGAGATAGAGCGTCTGCGCCGGCTTCGTCACCTTCGTGCTGAATATCACACCCTGTGCATCGAGTGTGCGGCGCAGCTTGCTGTCGGCTTTGCCCACGAAAATGACGTGCTGGAATGTGGCCGACGGCGAGGGGGCGGTATGGCGGTATTGCAGTGTGTCGACATCGGCATAGGGCGACCACGAGGCTGCATCGCCGGCATTAGCGGCGCGGAGGGCATCGTAGAGCGGCCAGGGGTCATAGAGCGGCAGTGTGGGGTCGTAGCCGGGGTTCAGTGTGGTGCAGTAGGGACCTATGCGCTCGGGCTGCACACCAGGCTGACCTTCTTTGTAGGGGCCGAAGAACACACCGTCGTCCATCGTGGGGGCAGTGGTAAGGTCGCACTTGCCAAGGGCAAGCGGCTTCAGGGCATACCACACCATATTGAACACTGTGGTATAGGAAGCTCCCATCTCACGCATGTCCTTGATGAGATGATAGCACTCGTTGGCAAGGCCTTCCATTCTACCCTCGGCACTCTCATAGGCTCGCTGCCCGTTTTGTTTCGACACCTGCTGAGGGGTGCCGTAGTAGCACATGCCCGTCTCGCCAATGCCCCAAGGCTTGCCCATCTCCTGCCACTTCTTCATGGCGTTCATGTCGCCGTAATGACCTACGGTCACGGGCAACATACCGTCGCCGTCATCCTCGCCGTCGCTCGAAATCCACGGACGTGTGGGGTCTGTCTCGCACACAATGTCGCGCCACACACCCCATTCCTCTTTCTGGCGCGGCAGAAGGTCGGGACGCTTGAATACGTAGAGAATCACAGGCTTGTTCTCGTTGGAGATACTCCAACCGAAAACGGAGGCATGGTTGCGGTCGCGTTCAACAAAGCGGCGCAAATGGTTGCGCGAGTGTTCAAAGAACACCTCACTGTCCAGCTTCGGACCTCCGTCGCTCGCCCAGTTGGCGGTCTCGTCAAGAATACAGATGCCCATCTCGTCGGCCATCTCCATATAAAGACGCGGATAGACTTGCGCATGAAGGCGTACGGCATTGCCGTTCATGCCTTTGATGGCGCTGTACCATGCCCAGGCATAGCGTCGTGTCATCTGGGGGATGCCTTGGAAATGCCACGAGTCGCCCTTCAGTTGATAGGGCTGCCCGTTGAGTTGGAGCGTGGTGCCACTGAAGGTCCATTGCCGCCAACCGAAACGCTCGTATTTCAAATCGATGAGCGATGATGGCTGGGGCTTGTGTCTCGTATCTTGTGGCCAGAGTGACAACAGCAAGGCATAGAGATTGGGTGTCTCCGGAGTCCAGTAGCGTAACTGGCCTGCTGCCACTGGTAGATCGATGACAACCTTGCTGATACGCTTGGCTCCGACGGTGAACGGTTGCTTCTTGTCAGGCAGCACTTTCTGACCCAGTTGCCAGGCGGGGACAGGGGCTGAGTTTACATCGGTTCCGGCAAGATTAATCCATTCCTTCACTTCTGTGCCTATCTGTAACTTCAACTCCTTATTGGTCGTGTTTTCCACCTCTGCCTCCACCTGTACCTTGTTCTCGTTTACCAGTGGTTTCACGAAGACGTTATTGATGTGCACGCATGGCACGGCTAAAAGATATACATCCTGCCAGATTCCGTTGATGTGATAACCCCACATGGAGCCGGCGGGCACGATGCGCCTGCCGATGGTGCTCCTGTCTTCAAAAAGCCACTGCGAACGCACGCCCACCAGTATCTCGGCCTGCTCACCGGCCTTCACGTACGGACTTACGTCGAAAGAAAAAGGCAGGAATAGGTCTGCGTTTCGACCCACAAGATGACCGTTTACATAGACTTCTGTCATACCGGCCACGGCTTCGAAGTAGAGACGTATCTGCTGTCCTTCCCAGTCGGCAGGTACCTCTACCGTCTTGCGCATCCAAGCCATCTTCACATCTTCCCATTCCTTGGGGTAGGAGGGATAGTTGCGGTGGTCGGGACCTTCCAGATTGCGGAATGCAAAGTCGTTGATGTTCCAGGGCGACGGTATCTTTATACGTACCTTGTCCCAGCTGTCGGCATTGGGCTGAGACAGTTCTGGAGCCTCGCCGCTGCCGTATTTGAAACTGGCAGGCAACGGTACGGCCTGAAAGTCCCAGTAGCCATTGAGGCAGATTTCACTGCGACAAGCTTTCTCCATTTGGTTCACCAGACCCTCGGAAGGGGCAAACGTGTGGCGGTAGGTAAGTTTCTGGGCGCCTGCTGTAAGGGTGAGTGCCAGTAGGCTCATCGTGATTAGGAGTTTCTTTTTCATTGTTAAGGGTGCTATTGTCGTTTTACAGATGAATGGTTGCGCTGCTTCACGGTTTGGATGGTACCATCGGGATTGAAATACAGACGGTCGGCACAGATGCTGCGCAGATTGCCGCGGTGCGAGATACTGCAGTTGTGATAGAAAGCATACCACTGCCCTTGGTACTCAACAACCGATCCGTGGCTGGTGTCACAGTCGGTAGGGGTCAGATACACGCCCTTATACTCCCATGGACCGAGCGGATTACGGCTCATGGCATAGCATAGGCGATTGCTGCCGCGGCCTTCCTCGGTGTGGTTGTCGGCATAGGTGAGATAGTACCAGTCGGCGCGGCGGAATACGAAGGCGGCTTCATGAAAGTCTTTCAATCCCTGCATGGGGAGCATCGCGCCGTCGAGTCCGGTCATGTTCTTCTTCAGACGACCGCCATAACAGTCGGAACCTGTGCCGCCACCGTTGTAGATGTATGCCTGACCGTCGTCGTCAACAAACACACAGGGATCGATGGCAGAGGGGGCTCCCTCCACATAACCTGCCACCTTGAAGCCCTTTGCGGGATGACGGCTCACGGCAACGCCTATTTTCCATGTGTCTTCGGTCTTGGTGCCGCTGGGGTGGGGAAAGTAGAAATAGTATTTACCGTTTTTGTAGGCGCAGTCGGGTGCCCACATCCAACCGCCTTCTTTGCGACCCCAAGGCACCTGCGACTGGCGCAGTATCTCGCCGTGGTCTGTCCAGTGCACCATGTCGTCGGTCGAAAAGACATGATATTCGTCCATGCGGTCGCAGCCGCGGGGTGGATATAGGTCGTGCGAAGCGTAGACGTAAAGGCGCCCGTCTTTCCATACGTGCGCAGAGGGGTCGGCGGTGTAGATGTGGCGGACGAATGGGTTCTCTGCCATACCGTCGAGGGTCATGTCGGCTGAGGGCTTCTGGGGATAGCGACGAAGATACCACGCCATTTTCTCGGCCATCAGACGGACTCCTTCATCGGTGGGGTGAATCTGGTCGGGAAAGAGTTCCTGACGGCCTTCCAAGACGGGGTGCATGTCCAGTACTTCTATATGCATGCGGCGGGCAGTCTCTAAAATGAGCGGGTTGATATCACGTACGATGGCTGTATCCCAGATTTCTGTGGTGTCATTGGTAAAGCCCGGAACAGCCGTCATCAGAATGACGCGCGGCTGTGTGGGCAGGTGCTGGTAGCGGTACACCAATTCTGAGGCGTCCTCCACAAAGTCGGACTTGTGGATACGGTTGCGCAGTTTGGCATCGTTGCCGCCGAGGTCGATAAACACGATGTCGGGATTCGAAGCCATCGAAGGGGCATACTGCTCCTTCTCACAATAGGGACAGTCACCACGACGTAGCATCGTACTGCCGCCCCTGCCGAAATTCTCTACCACATAACCGTCGCCCAGCAGTTTTGCCAGTTGGCCGGGATAGGCATTCTCGCTCCACGGCTGCCGGGTGCCGTATCCCTCTGTGATGCTGGCACCGATGCAGGCCACACGAACTTGTGAGGCTGCGGGCTGAACCACAGCCTGCAATAAAATGGTGATTAACAGGATTTGTTTCATTTTCATACCGTTCATCCTAATATACCGGGCTTTGCCGTAAGGTTACTGACCGTCTGAGCACGACACAACTTTTTCTTTGGGATGTGACGTGCGTTTGGGGTTGTTGAATTTTTTGTTGACAATGGCATTATATACATACTTGGCAAGAATGGCAGATCCTTCTGTGTTAGGGTGTGTGCCGTCGTTGTAGAGTGTGTCCCATCCTTCTCCCTTCTCTTTCTCGAAAGCCGTATGAGGTTAATCACGTGTATACCATAAGCATCGGCCACACGTTTGATGATGGGCATGAGCGCGTGAAGGTTTTTCTCATTGATGGTCCAGTCGGGCTTTTTCACGCGCAGCGGAAGCATAGGTATATCTTCGGCTTCGATGGCAGGGTCTGCAGGTCGTCAAGCATGTCCTTCAGGTCGTTTGCAAATACGCTGGGAGAATCTTCATGCCAGTTGCACTCCTTGCTGTCGTTGGTGCCCAGCTTGATAATGATGATGTCGGGATTGAAGGCCTTGGCCTGCTGGTACTTTTCTTGCTTGCGGTATGCATATTTCTCCGTCGCGTCGTCTCTGTCGCGTCCGTGCGTCTGTACCGTAGTGCTGTTCTGCCCGAAGTTCCTCACCTCGTAGCCGTCGCCGAGCAGAACCTGAAGCTGGGCAGGATAGCTGTTCACTTCCGGGTTGCTGATGGTGGCCCCAACGGTAATGCTGTTGCCGATGCAGGCTACTTTGATTTTTGGTTGTGCCAGACCCTCAGTCTGGATGCCGAGGCATAGCAGGGCGGCAAGTATTGTTCCTTTGTACATAGTGTGCGGTTGTAGGGTCGTTATTGTTTCGACAGTAGGTTAAAAAGCATTTGGGCTGCAATGGGGTCTGTAGATGACTTCTCGGTGCAGAGGGTGGAGACGAGAGCCGAACCCTTGCCCGCATGAATACGCACAAGTGTGTAGCCGCGCATCTGTTCAATGCGCTGGATACGGTCCTCGGGCTTGCCTCCGTCGATGTATGCGTGTATCTTCATCTGACCAGCCAGCTCATCGACATGAGTGGAACGGACGGTCTTCAACGTAGCCGTACAGACACGGGGCATCTCGCGCAGGTCGTTGTTCCAATAGCGCAGCTCCATGTCGTCGATACCGTCAAATACAGGGTCGTCGTCGTTCTCCATATAGCAAATGTCGCCTTCTGATGGAACAATCCATCCCGTGATGTATTCGGGGAATACCTGTCGGGCGGCTTCCTTGGCACCGAGGAAGAGGGCCTTGCCGCCTTTCTCGATAAAGCTGCGAAGGGCTTTCACCTCTTGAGCTGTGAGGGTGTCGTTCCCTTCTATGATGCGCAGATCCTTGCGGGAAGGAAGGGGGAGAACGGTCTTGGGAACCAGGGTAAGGGCATAGGTGTTGTGCGAAATATCCTGTCCGTTCTCTCGCAGGGTGAGCTCTAAGTGAACCGTCTGCTTCTTGCTGACCTCCGGCATGGTGATGTGTGGTTCCATGCTGAAATGCTCATAATGGGCAATCTCACGGAGGTGCTCCTCGCCACGTTTCAACAATTCACCGCCTTCGCCCACAATGCGCCACTCGAGGACACTGGGTTGGACGGCACTGCCGTCTTCACGGTCGTTTACCACATAGAAACGGGTGGTAAGTGGAGCTCCGCCATAAAGATGTCGGCCCCACAGTTCTGAACTTACCAGCACGGGCTGTAAGGCGCGCGACAGCGAATGGTAGACAGGCCATGGGGTGATATGCGTGGCATCGTATGCTTCGCGGAACCAGGTGTGAAGCGAGAAATGGAGCACACCAGAGGCATGGGGGCTGGTGCGGCGAAGGGCTTCTGCCAATTCGCCTGTGGTAAAAGCCAGGGTGTTCAGGAAATACTTCGGATTGCAGAAGTCGTAGCCTTTGTATCCCACAAGTGTCATGGGGTTTTGGTGGATGAGCTGATAGGAACGCGTGGGGTGACCTGTCTCATTGTTGGGATAGCCTGTCGACATTTCCTGCGAGATGAGCGGACGGCCTGGGGTGAGACACCACTTCTCCATCTCACCGTTGAAGAAACGGAAGAGCGAATAGTCATACCAGCTGTAGTAGGCATGCAGGTCGTCTACATCGCCGTCGTCAATGCTGTCCATGAAGGCCTGACCGTATTTGTCAGCTTTGCCTTTACGCACATAATTGGAGTCGTACACCATGGGGCGGGTGGGGTCTTCCTCGCGCATCTTTTTCACCAAGTCACTTATTACGGTCATCTTCTGCTTGGCACGCTCACGGTCGTTGTCAAGGTCGTAGAACTTCATCTCGTTGTTTACCGTCCAAAGTAGCAACGAGGGATGGTTGCGGTACTTGTGCATGAGTTGCAGCATCTCTTCATACCACAGGTCGAGGAGTGCTTGGTCGGGAATGGGACGGTTCTCCAGCATCAGCCAGGGCCATGTGCCTTCAAAACTCACGCCGATGCCTTCTTCGTCGGCAGCCTGCATCCACAGCTCGTTGAAGGGGGCTGTATGGGTGCGGGTCACCTCAATGTGTCCTTCTTTCATCAGTTGGAAGAATCGGTGTGCCAGGGCATTGTCGTAAGGACAGATGGCTGAGGGCACCTGATTGCCGCCACGCAGCCAATACTTTACACCGTTCAGGTAGAACAACCCGTCTCTCACCTCAAAAGTGCGGAAACCGCTGACAATGGTCTGTTGGTCGTAGGGCGTACGGAACGTGAAGTCATAGAGGTGGGGATGCTGGGGTGTCCACAGCTTGGGCTGCAAGTCTTCAACGGAGTAGGTCAGCGTGCGCTCCTCGCCGGAGGCAAGTACGACTTTTCCTGCCGATATGCCGTCATAAAGCGTCTCGCCCGATTCCTTGTCGGTAATCACGGTGTTCAGGTCGAACTTCACCTTCTTCTTGCTGTAGTTCTTCACAGTCACCTCAAAGGTGGCACCATGAAGGTGGGGCTTTATGAATACATCTTCCACTTTCACCGCATTGGTGATGGTCAGACAGACCGGTTGCCAGATGCCTGCAGGATCGTTGCCGTAGAAACCGTGAGGAAGGTCGCGAAGCAGGTCGCTCGATACATGCACCTCTGTGTCTTCACGCACGGCGTTGCCCTGGGCCAGAGCATAGTGGGCGTCTAATTGGTCGTTTTTCACATTGCTGTCATCACCGGCATTCTTAATCACCTTCACGGCGATGAGGTTTCGGCCAGGATTCAGCAGATGGGTTACGTCAAACTCGAAGTCGGCAAACATGCCGAGGTGCTTGCCGGCCAGCGTGCCGTTTACATAAACCTCACAAGCCTTCGATACAGCATCGAAGTGAAGTGTCATCTGCTTGCCTTTCACGCCTTCGGGCAATTCCACCCATTGGCGATACCAAGCGGATTTTACTTTGTTATATTCAAAGGTGTAGTGCTCGCAGCGGTCTGTTTCCTGCTGATAGTAGCGGTCGCTGACACCCTTCGACTGTGCCCCGCGGGGTGTAGGCATCGTTTCACCGTGCAGCCAGATGCGGATGGGATTCCAAAAATTGGGTACCGACATGATATGCCAGTCTTCATCTGCTGTGAGCGGTGAGGAGCACAATTGGAGCACATCGGCTTTTCCCTCCAATTCGTATTCAGGCTTAAATAGCCATTGGCCATCAAGCAAAACGTCGGTACGCGAGGCATTCAGACTTTGCACCTTGACGGGTTGGTAGGTCGCACGTTCCTGATGGCGTTTCTCCTCCTTGGCCTGTCGCGACAGTTGCTGTCTGTATTCGGTGTCGCTCACACCCTCTAAGGCATTGCCCGGCAAGGGCGTAATCGTCAGATCGTCATACTCGGTGTCTATCCAGCCGCCACCAAGGGTCACCTGGCCGGAGCACACGGCATTGCCGTTCTTGTCGGTCACATCGATGTAGGGCAGTTTCTCATCGCCCACAAAGACACGGATGCGCTGACCGACCACTTCTACACGGACCTTGTACCACTCGCCGGGTATGGGATGGAAACGCAACGGACGTTCTCCCATAAACTCGTCCGTACCCATATAGCCTAAACGTAGCAGATACACTTGGTCAAGAAGACCGCCTTTGAGCCCCACCACATAGCGGTCGTAGCGGTTGGCGGCACGGAATCCTGCCCATATCTGCACCTGTTCTGCATCAAGGGGATTGCGTGCACGGAAAGAGAAAGTGTAGTCTTGAAGGTCCTTCTCGCCGAAGACGGCATAGTTGTCTTTGCTCTTCAGCACGCCGTCAGCGATGTGTGTGTCGCCGCGACCAATGGTGGCAACGGTTGCCCCGGCATCTGAAAAATCAAATGTCTGCGCCTGAAGCTTGGGGAATAGGACGGTCCACGCAAGGACCGTCCATAGGATGCACAATCTCATAGAATGATTATCTGACTGTTATTTTTTGATGATTCTTGATATAGATTCCAGGGCGGAGGTCCTGTGAAACATCGCCCATCTTGATGCCGTTGAGATTATAGACAGTTCCGTCGGTGGTCTTCTTAAAACCCGTTTCACGGATGGCATTGGGCACTTCTCCAAGCCGGTAGGTCTCTCCCTTTACGGTCTGGATGGATATCATGTCGTCGGAGAGTACCGTCACTGCCGTCTCTCCTGCCGACAGATATTTTATACCGGGATATTTCAGTATGCACTCGCCGCCAGCCTTTGAGGTGATGTTTACTCCCGTGAGCTTGCCCGACGACCAGGAGGCGTCTACCTCAAAGCCTCCGCGGGCCATCATGCCGTTGTATTGGCCGTCGGGCCAGTCGCTCGGAAGGGCGGGAAGCAGTTCGATGTAACCACCCTGACTCTGCAGAAGCATCTCGGATATGCCTGACGTGGCACCGAAGTTTCCGTCAATCTGGAAGGGGGGATGGGCATCGAACAGATTGGCGTACACACCGCCACTGCCGTTGGGAGTGGTGAGCAGCATGGCATTGCGGAGAAGGGTGTGGGCATGGTCGCCGTCGTGCAGCCGGGCCCAGAAGTTCAGCTTCCATGCCTTGCTCCATCCTGTGCCGCCGTCACCACGGGTGTTGAGCGTCTTTTTCATGGCTTCGGCGTAGGCGCTCTCCTGCGCTGTGCGACCCGGAATAATCTGTGAACCTGGATGCAACCAGAACAGATGGTTGGTGTGGCGGTGCTGACCGTCACCCGTCAGGTCGATGTACACTTCGTCTTTCCATTCCTGGAACTGACCGCCCAGACCGATTTTGGGCATCGACAGACGGTCCTTGGCAGCGGATATCTCCTGTATCTCGCTGTCTTGCTCACGACCCAGCACCTTGGCTGCTTTCAGCATCGCATCGAACATCTCCATCACCATGCCTTGTGAGGCCGTACACCCCGGTGAGATGGGACCGTGCTCGGGCGAATAGCTGGGATTCACTACAAGCGTTTCATCACGCTCGTCGGTCCACAGATCGTCTACCCAGAAGAGTGCGGCTTGAAGCATCGTGTCGTAGTATTTCTCCAAAAATTCCACATCTTGTGTAAACTGATAGTGCTCCCATATATCCTGGCAAATCCAAATGGCTCCCTCGGGGTAGAAACTGTAGTCGCCGGTGGCTGCCGGGGCTGTGTTGCCCCAGATGTTCACCTCATGGTTGGTGACCCAGCCGCGCACTTCACCGCCGTCGGGCTTGCAGTGGTAGTGCTTGGCCGTAATGGTGCCGCGGGGCACGAGACTCTGCACGAATTCTGCCATCGGAAGGTGACACTCTGACAGATTGGTGGGCTCGGCGGGCCAGTAGTTCATCTGTACATTGATGTTGGTATGGTAGTCGGCATTCCATGGGTTGGTGACACGGTCGCCCCACACGCCCTGCAGGTTGGCAGGAAGGGAACCGGGACGGGAGGAGGATATCATCAGATAACGGCCATACTGGTAGTAGAGCGTCTCAAGGTAGCGAACCTCTTCTGGAGTGGCTGTCTTGCGGGCCATGCGGTAGAGCAGATCGTAGGTCAGGTCGGTAGGGGCTGAAACGAGATTGAGGTCCAGCTTGTTGCGGTTGTAAAGCGCATGGTAGTCGGCCTGGTGGGTGGCAAGCAGGGTGGCGTAGCTCTTCTCACCGGCAGCGGTCACATAGCCAGTGGCAGTGTCAAGAGGATCGGTGGGTGAGAAGTAGTTGAACGTGGCGTCCATGCATTGCTGATAGTTGGTGGCGGCAGACATCACGATGACTATCTCACGGGCATCGGATACCACAAGGGAGGTGCCGTCGGCAGTCACGTTGCCGTCGGTGTCCGTCACGCTCAATACTTGGGCATAACGAAGTCCTTCTCGCCAGTTGGGATTGGTGCGGGTGGCAAAGGGGGTGGGGTAGCCCGTAAGCGTGAGGAGATGCCCCTCTGCTTTCTGCTCACTGTCTTTATGAGGGCATTGGATGCTGATACGACGGGAGATGGGGTGGTCGGCAGTGAGGCGCACCACCATTACATGATCGGGATAGCTCATGAAGTATTCACGCGTGTACTGGATGCCGCGGTCTTTGTAGGTGATGGTCATCAGCGAATTGTCGATGTCGAGCTGACGGCGGTAGTCGGTATAGGTGTTGTCGTTGGTCACAAAGGCAAACTCGGCCAGCTGCGGACGCTGGCTGTTGTCCATTAGTTCGGTAATCTCAAGTTTGAAGAAACGGTATCCGGTGATGGATACGTCGAAATGCACCGTGGTGTAACGCGCACCGGACCAAAAGTCGCCTGAGCGATGGTCCACTTCGGTATAGTGCTCACCGTCGGCAGAAGCATAGAGCGTCCATGTCTTGGGGTCGCGGCCCGGCATGTCGTTGGCAGAGGTCACCTCATAGCCTGTAATGGTGGGGGCGGAGTTGTAATTCCAGGTGATGATGACGGGCAGAGAGAAAGGATGGCTCTTCGGCTCCGAGAACCACTTGCTGGTGAGGTTGCCGTCGAAGAGGTGCGTGATGTCTTCGCCGAGATTCTGTTCATTGTCGTGGTTAGTCCAGATACTTGACTGGTCGAGGGTGGGGAAGTCGAGGTCGGTAATCTCAATGTTGCTCAGTGTCTGGAAAGAGCCAAAGTGGGTCTTCGTGCCCAGCAACTTTGTCATATAGGCATCCTTGCCGCTGTTGTCATAGTCAAAGGCCACCACCTTGCCGTTGGCATTCAGATAGGCCGACTTCGTAGCGGTGAATTCGGTGGCACGGTCTTGCAGCAGACGGCGGAAGTCCTGCAGTACGGCATGGTTCTCTTCCGGAGTGCGCAGATGGCCTCCGTCATAGTCCTTGTCTTCGCCGGGACCGCCGCTCCACAGCGTCTTCTCATTGGTTTGTATCACTTCGTTGTATACGCCGCCAAACACCATGGCGCCCATATAGCCGTTGCCGATGGGAAGTGCCTCGCTCTCCCAGCTGGTGGCGGGACTGTCGTAATGGGTTCTCAGTGGAACCTGACGGGTCGTCTGACCATGCGACGGCATCGTGACGGCAATGAGCAGCGCGGCTCCTAATAGTTCTCTCTTGATAGTCATGATAGGATGTTTTTTGTAAGTGATTATTGTGTTACGCCTACTGAGGGCGGCACATCGCCGGTACCCCACTGACGGTTGGGCCTGTTTCCCATTTCAAATTCCAATCTGCCTCCGTCCTTGATGTCTTCGAAGGTGAACCAGGGCTTGTTCCACTCCTTTCCGTTCAGCGTGGCACACTGGATATACTTGTTGTCGGCAGTGGCTCTGTGAGCCACTATCTCCAGTTCCTTGCCCCCTGAAAGACGCAACCGTACCTTCGGAAACACGGGCGAACCGATGTTGTACGTGCTCGTTCCTGGGGTTACCGGATAGAAACCCATCATGGAGAAGACCACGAATGAGGTGAGACCGCCGCCGTCTTCATCGCCCGGCACTCCCATCAGTTCGGCACGGAACCAGGTGCGCAACAGCTGGCGGATGCGTTGCTGGGTCTTCCACGGCTGACCGGCATAGTTGTACAGATAGGGGATATGGAGGGAGGGCTCGTTGGCCATGGAAAACTGACCCATGTTGCCGGTGTGATCGGGTAGCTTGGCATAAAACTCATATTTCGGACGACCTAATGGCTGGGCAAAGGTCTGGTCAAGATTGCGCACGAACTGCTCACGTCCGCCCATCAGATTAATCAAGTCGGCCACGTTGTGCTGCACGTCCCAGCGATACACCCAGCCGTTGTTCTCACCATAGTATTCGCGGGCACCCATGCCACCCGGAAAGTCATAGTCGAATGGCGTGATGAATTGGCCGTCGCGGTCTTTGGGATGGAAAAAAGAGGTCTCTGGATTGAACAGGTGGCGATAGTTGTAGCTGTGCTGCATGTATTTGAGCGTCGCCGACTGGTAGTGGTGTGCCGTGGCCTGGTCTTTGGCATGCTCTGCCAGGTAGTAGGCAAGTCGGGAAAGGCACCACTCGTCGTAGCTCGTGCCCAATGTCACTGCAACGGGCTGGCGCTTCTCAAAGGGATGCACGGTAGGGTCGGTTTCTGCTTCTCCCTCACGCAGGGCAGGGATATAGCCGTGATCGATGTAGAAGGTGTTGAGATAATCGCCCTTCGCATTGCCCGACCAAGGCGCAAGCGACTTCTCCTCGATGCCGCGACGGCAGGCTTCGTAGGCGGCTTCCACATCGATATGGAGACCGTGTGCCACAGCATCGGCAAAGGTGGCTGCCGTGTGGTTGGAGTTCATGCGGCGTGAGTCGCCGTTCACCTCGGGGAAGGTGGGTATCCACCCTGTTCCATTGCTGGCTGCCATACGCAGGAACGATTGGAGGATGTGTTCTTCCAGTTCTGCATCGGTGATGGCACGGAGGGGATGGGCGGCACGGTAGGTGTCCCATATCCAGTCGTCGGTGTAGTAAGGAATGCCTCCGTCATTGTGCACCTGATTGTCGTCGCCGCTCCAGTAACGGCCGTCTTCGCTCATGCAGATAGGACGCTCAAAAGTGCGGTAGTAACTGGTGTAGAAGACGGTCTTTTCCGACTCGCTGCCACCCTCTACGCTGATGCGGCTCAACACGTCGTTCCATGCGCGGCGGCCGGCGGCTGCCAACGACTCCACTTCGTAGTCGGTAAGCTCGCGCCGCAGGTTCTTGCAGGCTTGCTCCTCGCTGATGAAGGATACTCCGTAGCGCAGACGTAGGGTCTCGGTGGATGGGGCAAAGTTCAGAGACACAGCACTTGGGGTGATGACTTTTATAGACACGGGTTGTTTCTCCGTCTCCATGTAGACATATACCTTGGTCTGACCGCCCACCGTCTGCCAGCCGCTCACATAGTCCTTGCCTGCGTGTATCTCACCGCCGTCACTCGACAGCACGATGCACCGGTTGCCGTCGGGCTCGTGGAAGAGAATCTCGTAAATGGCAGACTGATGCGACAACGCATAGCGGGCCGTCATGCGGTGGTTGTCGAAGTCGGTGCTGAAAGAGTAGGGGGTCAGATGCTCATTGTCGTAGTTGTAGTTCACCGATGTCTGAGGCTGGCTGCATATCTGGGGCAACAACTTGAATGCGGAGCGTTCGCGGTGGTTGGTCACGATGATGGGCAATCCGGTGATATGCTCTGATGTGTAATCGGCGCGTTCGGGATAGACACGCAGCATGCTGTTGGGTAACTGCACAGTGGGAAATGTGGGTACCAGCAGATGGCTGATGTTGCCGATATAAGGATCCACATAATCTACGGGTTCGCGTCTTTCCTGCGATGTGCAGGAACTGTTCAGCATGGACAGTAACAATGCGGCTGTCATGAGGAGCTTCTGTGCTTTCATCTCTTCTCTATTTTATGGTTTCCCGTTTCTTTATCTTCTTTGATGCGCGACCAGCCAGTTTCAGATAACGGTCGGAGGGCTTGTCTACTGGCACAAAGTTGCTGCCGTCGGCAGCAACGGGCAGACGGCTGGCGCATTTCATGATGGCGGTACCTTCGTCTATCTCGTCGAACATGGCAATATAGAGCATTTTTGCTCCTGCCTCATCAATGCAGAAATCAAGCTGCTTGCGGAAGAAACGTCCCTTGTTGCGCCGGATGTCGGCATTGAGGTGGGGATAGTGCATGTTGTTCCAGGTGAACCCGGGATAGCAGAGTGGGGCATAGTCTACGCCATGCTCGGTGGCCCATGCCATGTCGTCGCGGATGAGTCGGTGGTAATAGCAGTCGTAGGTGGTCTCGTTGTAGCGGCCTACAAACCATGGCATCACGATGTCGCATTGCTCTATCAGTGTCAGCAGACGGCCGTCAGGTGCCGTGTCTCCGTCTAAACTGCGCCAATGGGTGGGTACTCCTATCAGGATGCTGAAACCGCGCGACCGCAGCGCGTTGATGATGGTCTCGGCTTCATCTAAACCGTAGGCACGGTGGTCGTTGAACCCCACACCCCACACGGCCACTAACGGATGGCCGTGATGCCAGAGATAGGAGGGATTGGCAGAACGGTCCATAAGGCTGTAACGCACTGCCAAAAGGTCGATGTCATGCAGCAGCAGGGCGGTGTCCTGGGGCTGCATGCCGCTCAGGTCGTACATGATGCTGATGGCACGGCCGTGGCGGTTTGCGGCATCCATGGCATTGTCGAGCACTTGGTTCATGTGCAACCGGCTGCGCTCATGCTTCAGTTCGTTGACGAATCGTTGCATGAAGACACCGTCCACACCATATTGCTCCATCCATTTGAAATGGAGCTCCGTGGTTTCCGTATCGTAGGAGGAGGGGAGCAAAAGAGTGTCGCCGTTGGCATAGGTGAAGGGGGTCTTGTATAGTTTCGTGTATTCCTTGGTGTCGGGAAGCAGGTCTACATGGGTGCTGCCGGGACGGAAACCGTCACGGCCGGCATAATGGTACCAACCGCGGCCTGCACCGTCGCCGGGGGTGCCGAACCAACCCTGATAGCCGGCCATGACAAGTCCGTTGTAGCTGTTGTATGGCTTGCGCGAAACATCGTCGTAACGATGGCCTGTGGTCGGGGCGACTTTCTGTATGGTGCTGTCTGAATTGTAATATAGGCGGTCGGCACAGACGGAACGAAGATTGCCTTGACCACTCAGGGCCTGATTGTGATAGAAAAGGTACCACTCTCCGTGGAATGCCGCTATCGAACCATGGCTGGTGTCGCAGCCGGTGGGGTCGAGAAGGATGCCTTTGTATTGCCAGGGACCTAAGGGGGTGCGGCTCATCGCATAGTGCATGCGGTTGGCACCACGACCGTTCTCGCTGTGGTTGTCGGCATACGAGAGGTAGTACCAGTTGCCGCGGCGGTGTACCCATGTGGCTTCGTGAAAGTCGGTAAGTCCTTCCATTGGGCGTAGGGGTTCAGCCAGTTCTGTCATGTTCTCTTTCAGACGGGCTCCCACACAGCGGCCGCCGCCGCCGTAGTAGAAATAGGTCTGGCCGTCGTCATCGACAAACACGCAGGGGTCTATCATGGCGAAACTGTCGCCGAGACCCTCTATATAGCCCATGGGCTGGAAATCGCGGTCGGGCTTCGTACTCACGGCTACACCTACTTTCCAGGTACTGTTCCAATCGTCTCCCGAAGGGTGGGGAAAGTAGAAGTAGTACTTGCCGTTTTTGTAGGCACAGTCGGGTGCCCACATGAAACCGCCGTCTTTGCGCCCCCATTTCACTTGGCTGGAGTTTAGTATCTCACCATGGTCGCGCCAATGTACCATGTCGTCGGTCGAGAATACATGATAACGGTCCATCAAGTCGCAGCCGCGGGGTGGGTCCACATCGTGTGAGGGGTATAGATAAAGGCGGCCGTCGGACCATACGTGTGCCGACGGATCGGCAGTGTAGAGGTGGGTGATGATGGGATTGGGAGAGATGGGGCTGCACGACTGACGTTGTGCCACCGCTATTTGCGGTAGGCACAGCGTCGTCAGTGCAAAGAGTCTAAAGATCGTCATACGTTCTCTTGGGTTGGTTTGCGTATGTAAGGATTGCTATCTTATTACTATCTTGTGTGTTTGCACGGGCTTGCCTCGCTGTTCTGTGCGCACTACGTAGATTCCCCTTGGCAACTGCTTCAGGTCGCCATGTTGCTGTATGCCTGAGAGGGAGTAGGCCTTCACGCTTACATCAGCGCTGTCTGAATAGGCGTATGGGATGGAAATGCCGCTCGATTCAAGGTCAAGAGAGGCAATGTATATCTCGTGAATTGACCAGTAGCCGTTGCTCTTCGTGGTGTGCTCGGTGAGCTGAATCTTCTGAGTGCTGACAGGCTCGTCGAGCGCAATAATCATATAGCTGCCGGAGCCTTTCCCTTCCTTAACGGTTTGCCAGCCCTCATCACGCCATATTTGAAGCGTGTAGTCGGCGGGCTGGTCGCCGGGACTGTTGTTGTCGTCTATCACGATAGCGTTGAATTCGGTCACACTGCCGAAGTCTACGGCAAACCAGTCGCCGGAGGTCTGGGCGCGGTTCGTGCTCCAACGGGTCTGTGTGTTGCCGTCGATGGCATATCGGGCATCACCGTAGCCGGTGGGGTCGTTGAAGGCTGTGGCCTTCCAACCCGAACGCCCTTTCAGTACCGAGGTGTCGGTGAAATTCCATATCAGCTTCAAGTTGTTTTCATAGACGGCCATGTCGGCCAGACTGGCATTGCGGGCATCGAGGAAAGAGGAACACACGCTGAGACGCGGCTCGCTGTTGTTGTACGAAAAACGTCCGCCGTTCTGCACAACACCTCCTGCTACCTTCACTTTGGCACCCTCAGCCACCTGGAAGGTGTAGGCACTGCCCGAGGCTGCCAGATTGGGCATGACGAAGCATACTTCGCCGCCGTCGACCTTGGCAAAATAGTTGCCCCCTCCCCAGTTGTCGCTGGAGAAGATGTGCAGACGATGGGTCCACTTGGGACTGATGAGATAGAAGTAGGCTTCGGCGGGAGCTGTCACTACATCGTCGCCGGTGTGGTTGATGGCCACTACCTGCGAGTTGATAAGGTCCACGTCGGTGGCTGCCTCGTCGAAGACGAAGGTATAAAGGGCGCCGTCCACTGCATTGCCTAAGGAGCGCACGTGCGATGCGCCTCCCTGTCCGTCGTTCACGAACCAGATACCCTTGTGGCAGCCGAAGAGGAAGTTGTTGTAGAGCACCTCGTCCTCGCAGTCGCCCACGATGAGGAAGTCAAGGTCTTCCTTGTTCTGACCGTAGGCCTTGTTCTGCAGATCTTTGCCGTAGTCGTAGTCCTTGCTGTCGGCCATGCCCTTGCTGTTGTGCCACACGCCGAACTTGGTCTCGTCGCCGCAGGCATAGGCAATGGTGTTGCATTGTATGTTGGAGACGGTACCGTGCTGTGAGCTGCCGCCCACACGCAACACATTGTAGAAACAATGCCCTGAGACATAGTCCACATAGTGGTTGTCGCATTTATGGGTGAAGAGGTCTACACCGCGGCAGGCTGTGCGCAACCCCAAATTGACAATGTATACACCCTCGTTGCCGCGCACCGAATAGGGAAATTGGCGTACGTGGCATGGGTCGTCCTGTACCGGATAGTCGATGGTCACTCCGCGGAGACCGCTGTTCTTTGACATGGTGATGAAGGGGGGACCGTCTGACTCTCCCTCACCCACGAAGACTTCAAAAATCGCACCTTGGCCGCGGGGGATGGAGGCAAGGTCGCTGGCACCTTTCAGCTCCACTCCTTCCGGTATGGTGAGGTTGCCGTCCATGCGGTAGCGGCCGGCCGGCAGATAGACCACACCACCACCGGCCTGGAAAGCGGCATCGAGTGCCTGCTGGATGGCACTGGAACAGTCTTGCATCTGGTTGTAGCCGTCGTAGCTCACGGGCGATGCTCCGAAGTCTGTCGCCACAAAGAGATTGCGGCCGGAAGGCTTGGTCGACGGGATTTCCATCCACTCTGTCTTGTATTCGGGGAGAGGGGGCAGCTCAACGACAGCATCGTCTACGCTGCATTCGAAGATGCTCTTATTCTCAAAAACACCACCCACGGTGTTGCCGGTGAAGATGGTGCGGGCTTTGGCTGAGATGAACACATTGCCCGTATAGCTGCAGTTCATCGAGTTGAACTGCCCGCCCAGAATGTTCGCCTCGCCGTCTACTTGACACTCGGTCATGTGAAGGGGTGAACCGCTGCCACTGGTGGTAAGCACGCCGTACGATGTGCCTTGAAGGTGGCAGTCGTAAAGGGTGATAGGGCCTTGGGCTCCTTCCGTAAGCTCAAAACCTGTCTGGCATCCCGGGGTGTTGACACGCGTGAACATGATGCCGGCACCGCTGGCTGCCGACACACGCACACCCACTTCGCAGTCTTTCATCTCAAAACCGTAATTGTGACCGTTGGGGGAACCGGAGGTGGTGGTGACCGACGACGGGGTGGCATCACAGAAAAACCCCACATGATAACTCTCGCACGTATAGTTGCAGGTGTAGCTCCAATCGTTGCGACGCATTACGAAACCGGTGGCATGCTGCTTTAAATACGCAGCAAGCTCAGGCTCGGAAGGTGCTCCTTCAAGACCGGACCCTGCCCAGTAGGCGGGAGAGAAACTCAGCCAGTCGTTGCGCCCTACATCGGCAATGCAATCGATAATCACGCCTTCACTGAGCGGTGTGCCATAGACATCGAACACATTCGGACAACCACCGCCGTTGGTGGTGGAGAACTTGATGCCGATGTATGAATTCACAAACGTGCAGTGACGCGTGTTGCAGTAGTCGTTGCCGAAGTAGCCGCTCTGACCGTAGAGTATGGTGGGAGGAAACTTCCTGATGTGCGCAAGGTCGGAGTTGTCGGGATACCAGAAGGAAATGCCTTCCACCAGCGTGGACGGCAGCATGGTGATGAAGGCCGATGACTCGGAGGTGGTGCCGGCTCCTGTCTGACGGCCGCCGATAATCTTGAAAATGGTGCCCTCAATTGGTTCGCCTTTCACAGGCTTTTTCCAGTCGCCGCGTATGCTCACACCGCGGGGAATCACAAGACGGCCCTCGAAACGGTAAATGCCGGCAGGCAGATAGAGCACGCCGCCTGCACGGTTGCGGTAGTCGTTACGGGCATACTGACCGCCGGCGAGATTGTCGTCGGCCAGGAAATCGAGCAATTTCTGTACTTTTGCTGTACAGTCTTGCTGCCCCGTATTGTCAATGTCGTAGTCGATGGCATTGACAGTGGCTACACATAGGTTGGAAGTGGGGAAATCGGGGGTGTCGATGATTTCGTACTTGGCAACAGGATTCTGAGCCTCGGCACCAATAATGGTGCCAAGACTTAGAATCAATATTATTTGTCTTAGTTTCATGGACCGGTGGTGCGTTTATCTTTTAAACTCTTTTGCCACAATGTCAAGGTAAGCCTCGCCGTAACCGTTCCCGTAGTTGGGGTCGGTAGGCTCAATGAAGCTGCCGAAACCGTAGTCGTTCCAGGCATCTATGATGACCATGGGATAGCGGCCAAGGTTCTGCTTGGCTATCCAGCAGCGTTTACGGAAACCGTCGGTCGAAGGCAGTACGTCGGGATAGTTGTAGCGGCCGTCGCGCACATAGTAGCTGTAGCCGTTGCTCACCGACGGAATGAAATCGATGGCAGGATAGTGGTTGGTGAGATACTCATGGTTGAGTTTGTAGTTCTCGTTGATGAACACATCAAGCCAGTAGAGACGCTCGTAGAGACCGGCACCCACGTTCGACATGTTGAGCATCGTGATGGCATCGGGCTTGCCGGCCAGTACCACCTGCTCCAGACGGGCTGTGGGACTCCACGACTTCTGTGTGCAGATGATGTAGGGATTCATGCCGCACACTTCCTTCATGGCTGCACGGAGGGCATCGTAGAGTGAGTCTACACGGGTGCTGTAGAGTTCCTCGGGCTGTCGCATGATGACCACAGGACGACCGTCGGGCGTCTTGTAGTAGGTGTCGTCTTTGAAGTATTTGGCCAGCGAACGCACAAAGAGCACAAGCCGCTCTGTCTGAGTGGTGGTGTGCCTGCCGCCGAGAGAGTCGGTGAACACACGGTCGGCACGGGTCTCCAACGGTGTGGTGTAGTTGTTGCTGCCCATGGCGGCGGAGATGTTCTGTGTGTGAATCTGGATGGCATATTTCGTGCTGCCGTCGTTCTTCCATCCCAAGGTGTCGGTACGGCCGCTGATGAGGTTAAGGAAGATGGAGTCTTCCACGTTGATGTTGTTGGGATAGGAGTCCTTCTCCCAACTGCTGCCGGCATTCTCACGGATGGGGTGGGTGATGAGGAAGTCTATCTTCGCCTTCTTGGCCCATGCGGCTATCTGACCCAGGTTGTGGGCTATGTCCTCGTGGTCGTCGCTGTTCGTGCTCACCAGACGGTACTGACCGAGCACAGGCTTCACATAGGGGCCTATCTCGCCGGTTGAGGCATCGTAGGGATTGGTGAGGCGGTCCCACAGAGCGGCATTGGTGAGGTCGCCGTAGGCATTGACCAGAAATGCACCGACAGGGATGTCCTGACTGGCCTTTACCTCCGTAATCTCATAGTTCAGAGGATAGTCTTCTATGTCGTGCTCGTTGTCGCTGCAGGCGGTGAGCAATGCGGCGAAAACTATCTGGCAAATGACAAGTGATGATGTAATCAGCTGTCGGCGGATAATGTGATTGGTCATGTGTTTCAATGTTTTTTGTTTGTCTGTCTTCATTCTTCATCTTCTTCTGGCTGGGGCATGTCCTCAGTGTCGTAGGTGCTCAAGGTGCTCTGCCACTTGTAGGATATCTTGCCCAATGCAAGTGATTCCAGCTTCTGGCCGCTGAAGGTCTTGGCGTTCTCCACCACTTCCTCGTAGGTGCTTCCCCAGAAATGCTCAAAGTATTCCAGCTTCGGCACAATCTCGCGGTATCCCCAGAGGGCATCGGCATTGTCTTGCTGTGGGTTCTTCTTGGCAAAGGCAAGTGAGGTGAACACATTGTCGCCCCAGCGCACATCGCGCACATAAGGGCTCGATGCTTGCAACTTCTCTATGCCTTCATGGTAGGCAACTGCATTCTTGCTTCCCTCGGCCTCTGGATAGATGAGACGCTCGGTCCAGAAATTGTAGGTGCTGTTCAGACCCTCCACATTGCTCGATGCTCCGGAAAGGAAGAACGGCGGGAAGTTGAACACGCGGGTGCGGCGCTCAAGGTTCCAGCATTCAAGGCCGTTGAAGAAATCGGCGAAGAAACGTTGCTTGTAAATCTGCTCAAGATGACCTTCTGTGCCGTTGGAGCCATGCACGGTGGCCTCATAGAGCATGCGGCGGTCATGATAGCCTTTCAGGCAGTCGGTGTTCCAAGCCACACCGGGGGTGTTCTCATAAGCGGTGCCGTTGCAGGCATATTGTTCCATAGAGGCTCTGATGCCTGTCTCGTAGGCTTCACGAGCCTGGGCCTCATCGCCGTCGAAGACCAGTGCGGCTTCGGCACGCAGGAAGCAGGCGTCGGCATAGTTGAGAAGCGTCATCTGTGCTGTCTCGCCTACAAGGGTCTTCTTCACGAACGAACCGTTGTAGTTGCTGTTGAATCGTTCCAATGGGTCGGAGTAGGTGTAGGTCTGACCGGGTACGGTGGCCCAGCGCCATCCCGTGGGAAGGTTGTTGAGCTCGTTCACGGGAATGTGGCAGTCGAGAAGGGCATACTGCACATAGATGCTGTCGCGACGGTATTTGTTCAGACCGTCGGCCTGATGCTCCTTGTAGTCCTTGCAGCGGTTGTAGCCCTGAGCGGTGTTGTCCTTGTTGTAGCACAGGTGGGGACGCGTCAGCGTGTCGTTCACGAGGAAAGGCTTCTCATTGGTGGAGGCCAGCTCGTTGGTGCGGTAGAACCAGGCATCGATGCGGGGGTCGTCGAGGGTGCGCAGGTAGATGTAGAGATATTCGCCGCAGGCTGGATACGTGGTCTTCTCAAATGAGGTCTGGTTGTAGATGAAGCGGCGGTAGTACCACGACGAACTGTTGCTTTCCTGCGAACCCCATGTAAGTGTCACGTTGTCGTCGTTGCTGGCAATGAGGTCGCCGGCAAGAGCCATCTTGGCATAGCGGCGAGCCAAATCGGCATCCATGTTCTGCACATGCATGGCTACATTCAGACGCAGCGTGTTGCAGAATTTCTTCCACTTCGTGAGGTCGCTCGCACCTGTGCCGTCGGCACCGTACACAGGGTCGTGTTCCAGCACGTCTTTCTCATATGGGGTCTGAGGGTTGAACAGTTCGTAAGCCTCGGTCAACTTCTCCAGAATCTGGGTGTAAATCTCTTGCTCTGAATCGTACTTGTAGTAGCGCTTGTTCTCTGAACCGTCGCTGATGGCATCGCTCATGGGGATGGGACCGTACATCGAGGCCATCATGTAGAAACAGTAGCTTTCCCATGTCTTAATGATGGCAAGACGGTTGGCGTATGCCTCACTATCCTCGCTGCCGTACTTGCGCTCCAAGGAAACCATGTCGCGAAGAATGTTTACGTAGAAATTACGGAACACACCGTCGCCGGTGTCCTGACCGGGACTGGTGCTGTACTGCAGAATAGCGGTACGCGAAAAGTTGAGGAAGCGGTTGTAGTTCAGCTCGGCAAAGAGGTTCATGGAGCGTTGTACTGTGCCGGCCCATACATCGGCCAACTCCACATTGTACACCTTGTTGGTATTGGTGTTTACCTCCTCAAAGTCGTCGGTGCAGGAGGTGAGCGAACAGCCCATGAAGAGACCTGCTGCGCAGGCAAGGGCAATATGCTTGAATTTCTTGTTTGTCATAATCTTCAGTCTCTTTTTCAATCATCCGTTAGAAGGTAACCTTCAAATCGAAACCGTAGGTGGCCATGGGGAGGGTGAAGCCTCGTTCGAAACCTTGGGCGTTGCCTGTGGTAGAGGTAGCCTGAGGATCCATGCCCCGTGGCGTGTTTTGGTGCAGGATGGCCAGGTTGCGCCCCACAAACGATATCTTGGCTGTGCGTATCACCTGAAGGGGCTTGAGCCACTCCTGAGGTAGATTGTAGCCGATGCTCACCTCACGCAGCTTGATGTAGGATGCATCGTAGATGTAGCGGGCGGCCGAAGAGGCATTGTTGTGCGTCCAGTATATCATCGGGGGCACCCATGTCACAGCCGTCTCCCCCTCGCGCCCGTAGGCTGCTGCATCAGGACCATACACCGTGCCGTCTTGATGCACACCCTTCGGACGGCTCATGTCGGAGTAAAAGTACATGTACTGTGTGGCGTTGGGGTCGGTGGTGTCCTGCGGACGGAGGAAACCGGCTCGTTCCTGATTTTCCTCGCCGAGTATAAGCTTCGACTGTATCCACTCGTAACGGCCTTCGAGCGACTGAACGGTGTTTCCGTCTATACCGCCGCGGTAGGCTGTGTAAGACCATACCTTGCCGCCCTTCTGGAAGTCGATGGCCATGCTGACCTCTATGTCCCAGATGCGTATCTTGTTCTGCCAGCCGCCGAACCAGTTGGGCTCAATGGCTCCAAGATACTGGTCGGTGTCGTAGAGTGGACGGCCGTCGGCAATCTGCACAAGGATGTTGCCGTTCTCATCGCGACGGTAGTCGTTGCCGTAGAACACACCATAGGGCTTGCCTACTTCGGCATAGAGCTTGATGTTGTCGCCGGAACCCATCTCGTAACGGGTCACGCCGTCGGAGAGTTCAAGCACCTTGTTCTTGTTCTTCGACCAGTTCACTGTGGTGCTCCAGGTGACCAGCTTCGTGCGGACGGGCACCAGGGTAAGACTGAGTTCCACACCTCTGTTGCGCATCTTACCGGCATTGATAATCTCACGCTGATAGCCGCTGGCAAGGGGGGCATCGGCCTCTACAATCTGGTCGCGCGTCACCTTGTTGTAATAAGTGAAGTCTAATTCAATGCGGCTATCAAGGAAACGGAGGTCAGTACCCAACTCCCATGAACGGGTGCGCTCTGGCTTCAGACCCATTGTTTTGAGCACGGTCTCGCCCATGTAGTAGTTGATGCCGTTGAAAGAAAAGTTGGTGCCGTCTTTGTAGTAACCAGACACTAAACGGTCGAAACCTGTGTCGTGTCCCACTTCTGCATAAGAACCGCGCACCTTGATGAACGGGAATAGGTGCTTGTCGAGCTTCAGGGCTTCGCTCACCACGAAACCGGCACCTGCCGACCAGTAGAAATAGCTGTTGTTGTTCTTGGGAAGTGTCGACGACCACTCGTTCCGGGCCGTAAGGTCAATATAGGCCCAGCGGTCCCAACCAAGTGAGGCCATGCCGTAGACGGCTATTTTCTTCTTCCATTCCATGTTCTCCCACGACGACATCAAACCGGCGTTGTTTGCCAGCGAATGGATGTCGGGGAAGGAGAGCATGTCCACTCTCGAGCGCAGTTCGGATCCTCGTATCTCTTGGTGTGAGGCACCGGCACTGGCGTTAATGTTGAAATGCTCGTGTATTAGATTCTTGTTGTATGAGAGCAGGGCATCGTAGTTGGTGTTGCGCCAAGTGCGCTTCATCTGCGAATACTCTCCGTCGGTGTCAAAGGTTGCGTACATGTTGGTGAAATTGTCCCCCTCCGTAATCTGCATGTCTTGTGAGCCGCGAAGGCGCAGACGAAGGTCGTAAGGCAACTTGATGTTGAGCGTCACATTGCCAAGAAGCCAGTTCTTGTGGTCGTTGTTGGAGGTCTCGTTGAGCACCCAGTAGGGATTCACAAATCCTTTCATGGCCAATGCCGAACCGTCGGCCTGCTTCCAGGGGATAAGCTCCTGCATGGTGGCATCGCGAGGCAGGTTGGCTATCAGATAGAGGGGGTTGCGGTTAGAACTGTTGCGGTATTGGCGGTCGTCCACATTCTCGTAGGTGTAGCGCACGGAGGCCTGTGCCTCCAGCCAGGGGGTCAACTGTGCCGTGGTGTTGAGGTTGAACACATGGCGGTCCAGCTTGTTCACACCCTTCACGATATCGTCGCTGTGCACATTGGTATAGGAGAAACGCCATGAGGCTCCGTTGTAGTTCCGGTCTATCGACACGTTGTTGGTTATCATGGTCGACGTCTGGTACATGTCTTTGATGGTCTCAGGATGTGGCTCGTATTTCTTCACCTCGCCGTTGCGACCTACAATTTCGAAACCAAGCATGGGCATACCCCATGAACGCTGATCCTGTGCTGCCATGTTGGGATTCCAGATGTAATAGGGCAGGTTGGGGTCGTAGCTCACGTTGTTGGCCTGGGCACCGTAGTAGTTGGGACCGTTGCCTTGACGTTCGAAAAG
The DNA here is from genome assembly GCA_905235975.1 of uncultured Prevotella sp. Lineage (GTDB taxonomy): Bacteria > Bacteroidota > Bacteroidia > Bacteroidales > Bacteroidaceae > Prevotella. The sequence continues at coordinate 3,270 of CAJONT010000112.1, read as the reverse complement.
ACAGTTCTGACCGGCTCCGTAGATGTTCTGATAGGTGGGGTAGTTGTAAAGGGTGCCGAACATGGTGTTGAAACCATAGCCCACACCGATACCCTTTTTCGTCTTGGCTTGCTTGGTGGTGATGAGCACCACGCCATTGGCGGCATCGGAACCATAGAGGGCGGAGGCATTGGCGCCTTTCAGAATCTCGATGTTCTCAATGTCGTCGGGGTTGATGGAGTTGGCGATGTTGCCATAGTCAAGGTCTCCGTCTTCACCTGAGTTGTTCAAGATAGGCACACCGTCCACCACGTAGAGGGGTTGATTGTCGCCTGTAAGTGAGTTGTTGCCGCGCAGCACCACACGTGTGGAGGCTGTAGGACCGCCACCGGGGATGATTTGCATACCGGCGGCCTTGCCTGCAAGCATGTCCATCAGGTTCGTACCGCGTGCTTCGGTCATGCTTTCTGGATTGATGCTTTGGCGGGCGTACGAGAGAGAACGGGCCTCTCTTGTGATGCCAAGGGCGGTGACTACAACCTCATTGATGGATTTCGTGTCGCTCTCAAGCTTGATGACCACTGGTTTGCTGTCTGCCTTGAATGTCTGCGACTTGTAGCCCACATAGCTTACCTGAATGGTCTGACCGTATTTGGCCTCAAGCGTGAAATGGCCGTCCATGTCCGTTACGGTACCGTTGCTGGTGCCTACCACCTTGAGTGTGGCACCAAGCACGGGCTCATTGTCCTCATCTACCACGCTGCCGGTCACTTTCTGTGCCCAGCCCGATTGCAGTCCTGACAGCAAGAGCAAAAGAAGAACCGACAGACGTTGTGCATGAGAAAAAATATAGGATGTTTTGGCTGTTAGCATTGTCCGTCTTTTTGGGGTTTGTTAGAATGTAGTTGCTTGTTTGTTTGCAATTCTATCCGTCGGCGGTACGACACCGCCGACGGATAGATTGGGATGAGATGGTATTATTTTACCACTTTCACGGATTCGGTCTTGCCGTTCACAACGGCCTTCACCACATAGACGCCTGCGGGGAGCGATGCAAGGCTTACATTTTCTTTGCCATAGGCCATCGAACGTCCCTGTAAGTCATAGACGGTGAGCATGGCTCCATCCACAGAAAGCTGATAGCCGTTGCGGTTGAAGGTCATCTGGTTGGAAACAACAACTCCCTGGATGCCGTCGGTAAGGTAAGGAAGCGTCCTGCTGCCGTCGAAGTAGGTATTGCCGTTCTCGTCTTCTTCAATGATGTCGCTCAGCGTGGCTTCAATGGCTCCAATCACGGGCTGGCTGCCACGGGTAAAGCCTACTTGGTCTTCCGCTGCTACGTCATAGCCGTTGATGGTGCGGATGTTCACACCGTCGGGAGCGGTAATCTGGAAGTTGGCAAGCTGGGTAAGGGTTGCGTCGCCGCCGTTCAGCAACTCACTGTCGTCGGGAACGGGGATGAACTGAATGATGCCGTTAGAGGTTTCATACATAGTGGTCGTGGTCTGAGAACCATCGTCAAGAAGCAATTCCTCGGGATTCTCATCGGTACCGCCGATGGTACTTCCAGAGTAGCCCTGACGGCTGTCGTCGCCCAGACCGGCACCGTCGTTCAGCGTGGCAATCCAGTCTTCTGTCTGAAGTCCGTCAAGGGGACAGAAACGACCTATGCGGGAGTTCTTGATGTACTGATAGCCGTAAGCGGTGGTGAAGTCGCTGTATTCGCCCTGACCGTCGTTTGCATCAAGGGCAATGTTGCCTTCAATGATGGTGTTGTAGAAATAACGGTCCACGTTGTCGGGATTGCCCATGATGGCACCGCCGTTTTCTTGCTTCATCTCCTTATAGCCTGCACCGTGGCCGGCATTGCCAAGAGTCTGGTTGCCGAAAATGGTGGTGTTCACAAAGTAGATGCGGTCGTGGGTGTATTCGGAGGTGGGACCTACTGCACCGCCCCACATGCACACAGCACCACCGTCAGCACGGGCTGTGTTCTGAGAAATGGTGGTGTTGGCCACTTTCAAGAAGATGTTCTTGGGGTTGTCCTTGCCGCCCTCTGCCATGCTGTAGCCGTTGCAGGTGGCAATGGCACCGCCGCGCTCGGCAAAGTTGTTGAAGAAAGCTGAGTTCGTGATGGTCATGTCGGTGTAGCGCTGATAGCCTACGTTGCTCCAGATGGTGACGGCACCGCCGGCATTCCAAGCACGGTTGCTGTCGAAGAGGCAGTGGTCTATCTTCACCGTAGTGGCTGTGTTGAGAGCCCATGCGAAAATGGCTTGGCCGCCGCCCGTCTGCTCGTCGAGGAACGCATTCTCGTTCTCCTCGTCGTAGTAGCCGTTGCGATAGAAGGTGGTATTCGTCACTTCCAGACGACCGCCGGTGATGCACACGCCGCCGCCCTTCTTGTTGAAGTTGCCTTCGAAATAGCTGCCGTCGATGGTTACCTGACCATATTCAACGCGGATGGCACCGCCGCGCTCGCTGTTCACATTGGCATTGTACTTGGTGTAGATGCCGTCTTGTGAGGCTGTGGCCTGGCTCATGTCAATGTGGTTGTTCAGGAACTGGCAGTTCTCAAAGGCCAGATGACCATTGTCCTTAACGTAGATTACACCGCCCTCGCTGTTGGTGATACCGTTCTTGAAACCAAGGCTGCGGAACACATAGGTTACATCGCCGCCGGAACTGAAGAACAACTGGGTCTCGCCGTTGCCTGAGAAACCGTCCTCTTCAGGATCTTCTCCTTCGAACACTACATCCTGCCAGTCGTTGATGACCGAGCGACGGCCCTGAAGGTAGAAACCCTGCACACCGCCGTTGTTGTCATTGCCCCATACACCGCAGTCGCTGTTCTTGTCGAACGTGGCAGGAGCAGCGGCCTTTTCATTGGCCATGTTCAAGAAACCTTTCACGTGAACCACGTCGCCGGCGGAAATTACACCGTTCAGACCATTCAGTGTGGCTTTAGGGGCATCGGCGGTGAGACCGCTGTTGCTGTCGTTACCAGTGGCAGAGACATACACGTCTTTTGCCTGCATCGTTGTGGAAAATCCCACGGTTGCACAGAGGGCAACCATCATTTTTGTAAATTTACCCATAATTAAATCGTTTTTGTTAGAGTGATATACGTTGTTTTTTACTTCGCAGTCTTGGTTAATGTATCCTGAAACAATCCCAATACCTTATTAAAATCCTAACCTACTTCAGAAAACATTTCTCTGTTTTACTCTATTAACCTAAAAAGAATCCTAATAATTAAAAGCACTTCTTTACTTATGAAAAACTTTACTT
>CAJONT010000111.1 GCA_905235975.1 uncultured Prevotella sp. | reverse complement strand
TGTAGCCCGCTACACGCCTTCTGAAACTTACACTTTGCCCTCGACTAAAAGACAAAAATCGCCTCGACATAATGAATAGAACCCACCATAAAGGGGTTAAAAATCGGCATTCTCCCTAAACACCATCCTGCGGTCTGTCACAGGATGGTGAAAACTAATTTCTTCGGCATGTAGGAAGAGGCGTGTGAAACGCCGTCCGTAGAGCGGGTCGCCCAGGATGGGTGTGCCCAGTCCCTGCGTGTGGGCGCAATGTACGCGCAACTGGTGTGTCCTGCCCGTTTGCGGCCAGAGCAGCAGACGGGTTGTGTGAGCCTGTAATGCCGCCACCTTGTAGCGGGTGACAGCCTCCTTGCCGTGGGTGAAGTCCACCCGCTGTCTGGGGCGGTCGTCGAAATCGGGTGCGAGGGGCAGACGGATGAGGCCTTCGCATGGTGTTCCTTCGGGCAGCGTGCCGTCGAGCAGAGCCACATATTGCTTTTGCACGGTATGGGCGGCAAACTGCCGCTGCAGATGGTGGTAGGCCTGCAGGGTGAGGGCGGCAACCATGAGTCCCGAGGTGTCCATGTCGAGACGGTGCACGATGAGGGGACCCTCGGCATGCGGATAGCGGGCAGCAAGGAATTGCCTTACCGAATGAGTGGTGTGCTTGCCGGGCACGGAGAGCAAACCGGCAGGTTTGCTGAGTACCACGATGGAGGTATCTTCGTAGACCACAGTGGGTTGCAGTGCACCTTGGTCTTCCGCCACGTTGTCGGGCTCTACTTCGAGGCCTTGGAGCATGAACTGCAGGATGGGGCGGCATTTCCCCGTACACGCCGGATAGTATTGCCCGTGGTGGCGTATCTCGCCCGTGGGCGAGGCACCCCACCAGAACTCGGCCATGCAGAGCGGTTTCACGTGCAGCAGATAGGCAGCCTGCAACAGTTTGGGTGCGCAGCACTCGCCGGCACCTGCGGGCGGTGTGCCTTGCGGGGTATCGGCGAATATGTCAGTCAGGGTGGCATGCGCTCCCCTTGCGTTGTACACGATGAAATGGTCGAAGAGCCACCGCTGCAGGGTGTCGGAGCGTCGGTGTCGTTCTTGGCGCAGTCCCTGAAGGAGTTGGCGCGTGTGCAAGAGAGCCTCTTCCTGCTGTTGCAAGAGAGGGTCGTACTGCTTCTTTAGCCGGCGCAGTTGGGCTTTCATAAACTGGCTTTCCGCAATGAGGCGCTGCTCCTCGCTCACGGGCAACCGCCCCTGTGCGATTTCTTCCCTGACGCGGTCGCGGTTTGCCTTTGCGCGTTCCATCTCCTCCCGGTAGGCTTCCACGGCGGCGGAGCGCGCTTTCTGCAGTGTGTCAATCTGTTGGCCAGCAGCCTCCATCTGTCCGCTTTCCTCTATCTCCTTGATTTGTCGGTTGATGTCGGAGATGCGTGCCTCTTCCTGCTTGAAATGGCCGTCGGGTTGGAGGAAGTCGAACACAGGAGGCACGAAGAAAGGCCAGTCGTTGCGGTTGGCCAGCAGTCCGGAAAAGGCAGCGAGGAATCCCCGTGAGCCATCCTCCCTCTCCACCACGAGCACCCCGAACATCTTGCCCTGAGCCAGTTCGTCGTGCCATGCCGTCTGCTCCCTCAGATATTGTGCTGTGAGCAGGGCGGCCTGCCTACAGAGCGGGTGAGGCTCATAGTGGAACGGGTTGTTCAGCAGGGTGGGAGGCGGAGTGGTGTCTGGCAGCGGATGAATGGTCATGGCTATTTGGACTGGGGTCGGTGGTTGGTGAGATGGTCGAGCAGTCCCTCGCAGGCGTCTTCGAGCAGTGCAATCACGGTTTCGAAGTCGGAATCTCCCCCATAGTAGGGGTCGGGCACCGTTTTGTATTGGGGATGGTGACGCAGGAAACGCGCCATGAGGATGATTTTGTTGCGTGACGTCTTGTCGGGTGCGAGTCGGGCCATCGCATTCAGGTTTTCTTCGTCCATGCCCACAAGGAGGTCGAAGCGTTGGAAGTCGTCACGGCATAGCTGCCGTGCACGGTGGTCGAAGAGGTAGCCGTGCCGTTGTCCGTGCCTCCGCATGCGGTGGTCGGGCAGTTGTCCTTGGTGCCAGTTGCCAATGCCGGCGGAGTCGATGGTGAAGAGGTGCGCGAGGTGTCTCTCTTCCACAAGTTGTCGCATGATGCCTTCGGCGGCCGGTGAGCGGCAGATGTTACCGAGGCAGACAAAAAGTATCTTTGTTATCTTATTGTTATTTGAATTGTTGTCTTTGTCCATAAATTATAGGTTTACATTATTTGTATCACATATTATTGGACGATGTTATGTTTTCTGCATCCTTTGAATGGTCTGCAATGGTGATTCAATGGTTGCATCTGCCACTT
>CAJONT010000110.1 GCA_905235975.1 uncultured Prevotella sp. | reverse complement strand
TTCTCGATGTGGAACTTCGACGTGCGCTCCGACGATGCCTACAAAGGCGGCAGCGGCACCAGCGACGGCGACGTGTTCCATCAGCTCGAGGTGCAGCAAGGCGTGCTGACCACCAACTGGAACATCAACGACATGTGGGTGCGCCTGTATAACAGCCTCTCGCGTGTGAACACCGCCATCGCCCTTCTGAACAGCACCGACGACAGCTACCAGATGAAAGCCCAGCGCCTGGCCGAGATGAAGTTTCTGCGCGCCTACGGCCACTTCCTTCTGAAGCGCCTCTACAAGCACATCCCCTTCGTGGTGGACGAGAACCTCACCTACGACGAGTACAACGCCCTCTCGAACACCACCTACAGCAACGACGAAGGCTGGCAGCTCATCATCGACGACCTGATGGAAGCCTACAACACCCTTCCCGAGACGCAGGCCGACAAGGGCCGCCCGACGAAAGCCTCTGCCGCCGCCTTCCTTGCCAAGGTGTATCTCTACAAGGCCTACCGCCAGGACGATGCCGGCAGCAACAAGGTGACGAGCATCAACAATGCCGACCTTGAGAAGGTGATTGAGTTCACCAACCCCTCGCTCTACAGCAACTACGGCCTTGAGGAAGACCTGCACAACAACTTCCGTCCCGAAGAGCAGTACGAGAACGGCAAGGAGAGCCTCTGGGCCATCCAGTACTCCCGCAACGACGGTTCCACCTACGGCAACCTGAACTGGAGCTACGGTCTGATACCCCCCAACATACCCGGCGCCACCGACGGCGGCTGCGACTTCTACAAGCCCTCACAGAACCTTGTGAACGCCTACCGCACCGGTGCCGACGGTCTGCCCCTCCTCGACACCTTCAACGACAAGGACTACGACAAGAGCAGCGACAATGCCGACCCGCGCCTCTTCCTGACCGTGGGCATGCCCGGCCTGCCCTATATGTTCAACCCCAACTACATGATGGAAGAGAGCAGCATCTGGAGCCGTTCGAACGGACTGTACGGCTACTATGTGACGCTGAAGCAGAACGTGGATCCCGCGCTGATAGACAGCTATCTCATCAAGGGCAGCTACTGGGCCAGTTCGATGAACCGCATCGTGTTGCGCTATGCCGACGTGCTCCTTGCCCGTGCCGAGGCCTATGCCCAGCTGGGTCAGAGCGAGCAAGCCATCAACCTTGTGAACCAGGTGCGCACGCGTGCCGCCAACAGCACCCAGATGATAAACAACTACCAGAACCGCTACGGCGTGAAGTTCTACATCACCAACTACCGCGGCAGCTACAGCAAGGACGCCGCTGTGAAGATTGTGAAGATGGAGCGCCGCTTGGAGTTCGGCATGGAGAGTGAGCGTTTCTTCGACCTCGTGCGATGGGGCGATGCCGCCACAGTGCTCAACAAGTACTATGCCGAGGAGATACCCCACTGCGCCATCTACAGCAGTGCCCACTTTACAGCCGACAAGGACGAGTACCTGCCCATCCCCTACGAGCAGCTCTCCGCCTCGAACGGCCACTACACCCAGAACATAGGCAACTGGTAAGCGAGAAGAAGGTAAAAACGTAAAAAAAGCGAAAACAGCTATGAAAACAACGATATTGACATATATATGCGCCTGCCTGGTCATCTTCGGCTTTATGGCATGCGACGACGACCATGTGAGCGACCTACGCCTTGACGGCGGCTGCATGGTGGAGCAAATAGCCCTCGACAACTACGAAGGCACCATCGACCTTGCCTCGCGCAGCATCGTGGTGCGTCTGCCCGAGGTGTACAACACGAGTGCCATGAAGGTGACCACCCTGCAACTCTCCGAAGGTGCCTCCAGCGACATCGTGGAGGGTGCCACCCTCAACATGGATGCCGCCAAGGTGCTGCACGTGCGCAACGGCGACGTCTTCCTGAACTGGACGGTCTCGGTGCTTCACGACGAGGCCCGCATCACCCAGTTTGTAATCAACGACATCTACACAGGCACCATCAACCAAGACGACAAGACCATCACCGTGTATGTGCCCGCCTCGGTGGGACTCACCAACCTGGTGCCCACCATCACCTACAGCGCCAACGCCACCATCACGCCCGCCTCGGGTGTAGCCCAAGACTTCAGCCAGCCCGTGGTGTACAAGGTGACCAACAACACAGCCGAGAGTCTGTACACGGTGACGGTGATAGCCATCGACAAGCCCAAGGCCCTCTTCATCGGTTCGCCCTCCAACATGAACGACCTCGACCCGGAGGCCTACACCGCCTGCCAGTGGATGCTGAGCCACATCGGCGGTTCGCTCTATGCCTCGTTTGCCGACCTCCAGGCAGGCACCCTCGACCTGAGTGAGTGCAAGGTAATCTGGTGGCACTACCATGTGGACGGCGGTGTGGACGGTCACGACGTGTTCGCTGCCAAGGCCACCGATGCCCTTGCCGTGAAGAACGAGCTGCGCTCCTTCTACGAGAACGGCGGTGCCATGTTCCTGACCCGCTATGCCACCAACCTGCCCTCCTTCATCGGCGTGACCGGCGACGACGAGTGGACCACACCCAACAACTGCTGGGGTCAAGACGAAGCCAATGCCGAGCTGTGCGGCGGTCCCTGGTCGTTCCGCATGTACGACGGTCAGCAAGGGCACCCGCTGTGGCAGAACCTCATCCAGGGCGACAACCCCAACGAGGTGTACTGTACGGATGCCGGCTACCACATCACCAACTCGACCGCCCAGTACCACATAGGCACCGACTGGGGCGGCTATGACAACTACGACGCCTGGGAGGCCCGCACCGGCGGCAAGATAGTCGGCGTGGGCAACGACGGAGCCGTGGTGGCCTGGGAATATCCTGCCCATGACGGCAAGGGCGGCATCATCTGCATCGGCTCCGGCTGCTACGACTGGTACTCCTACACCTTCGAGGCCGGCTATACCGAGAACTTCCACCGCAACATTGCCATTATCACCGAAAACGCATTCAACCACCTAATGAAATAAAACCGCTATGAAGAAGACCATTATATTCTCCGCATTCGCACTGCTGCTGTCGGCCACCGCGCTGACAGCCTGCAGCGACGACGACTTCGGTCCCGATGCCCCCAAGGACTGGGCAGGAACCACCACCTTTTTCAGTTCGACCGACGAGCCTGCCTTCATGACCTACTACACCCCCGCCATAGGGCGTGTGGGCGACCCCATGCCCTTCTACGACCAGAAGGCCGGCGAGTTTAAGGTGCTCTATCTGCAGGAGTATGAGAACAACGCCACCTACAACTACCATCCGTTCTGGGGTGTGAGCACCCGCGACGGAGCCACCTACGCATCGCTCGGCGAGGTGCTCCCCACCGGCACATCCGCCCTTGAGCAGGATGCCGCCTTGGGCACCGGCTGCTGCGTGTACAACGAGCAAGACGGCCTGTACTACATCTACTACACCGGCCACAACCCGCAATGCAAGAACGTGGAGGCCGTGATGCGCGCCACGTCGCCCGACTTCCAGCACTGGACGAAGGACCACGTGTGGGTGCTGAAAGGCGACGACTACGGCTACTCGTCGGTAGACTTCCGCGACCCGCAGGTATTCAAGGCCGAAGACGGTCTGTGGCACATGGTGATATCGTCGAACCTGAAGTTTGCCGAGTTCACCTCCTCCGACCTGAAGACCTGGCGCCATGCCGGCCAGTTCCCGATGATCTGGGACCGCATGCTGGAGTGCCCCGACATCTTCAAGATGGGCGACTGGTGGTACCTCATCTACAGCGAGGGCTACCGTGCCTCCTGGAGCCGCAAGGTGAAGTACATGATGGCTCGCACATACGACGAGCTGAAGGCCTGCTTCAACGACCCGGGTGCCAACTGGCCGAAGGACGGTCATGAGGGAGTGCTCGACAGCCGCGGCTTCTATGCCGGCAAGTCGGCCTCGAACGGCACCGACCGTTACATCTGGGGCTGGTGTCCCTACCGCACCGGTGCCACCATCCACGACAAGAACGTGAACGTGGGTGCCGGCGGCGAGCCCAACTGGTCGGGTGCCCTTGTCTGCCACAAGGTGATACAACACAGCGATGGCACGCTGACCTTAGGTGAGGTGCCCGCAATGGCCGCCAAGTATGACAAGGCGCAGACCGTGACGGTGGTCGGTTCGAAAGGAGCCACGGTGAGTGGCACCGGCGGCACGCTGCAGGGCAACGACGCCTATATGCTGTTCAACCGCCTGGGCACCGCCAATCACATCTCGTTCACCGTGACCACATCGAACAACTGGGACCGTTTCGGCATCTCGTTGGTGCGCGGCAGCGACTCGGAGAAATACTACACCATGGTGGTGAATCCCGAGGGTGAGGACACGCGCAAGGTGAACTTCGAGGAAGAAGGTCCCGGCGGCAAAGGCTTCATCGAGGGTATCGACGGCTACAACTTCCGCCGCCCGTCGGACAACGCCTACCACATCGACATCTACACCGACAACAGCGTCTGTGTACTGTACATCAACGATGTATGCGCCTATACGAACCGTATCTACGGCATTCAGAAGAACTGCTGGAGCATCAACAACTACGGCGGGTCGATCAGTGTGAGCGACGTGTCGGTGAGTCAATACTAAGGAACTTTTCCTG
>CAJONT010000109.1 GCA_905235975.1 uncultured Prevotella sp. | reverse complement strand
ATGGTGGGTGTACAGGTGGAATTCATTTCATTTGAACATTTTTGGCAGTGCTGGGGTAATGGATATGAGGCAGATATACGGTAATTTTGCAAACGAAAAATATATTGTATAAAAATATGTTTCACACAACAAGAAATAAGCAGATGTTTCATACAACAAGAAGTTTGTTGCTCCTCTTCGCCCTCAGCATCGTGTCCTGTTCCAATGCACATTACAAGCAGGATCCGACGAATGACACCCTTCAAAAGGAGAGCAACGCCCTTTCGTCCGACAACGACAGCATCGGGGATGAAGGCTCGGGCCTCGTGAAATATACCGATAAAAACGGTGACGTGGCATTTATCCCTGCTGGGTTCAGCGTGTCGGAGAAAGAGAAAGAGCAAGTGATAAGAACAGGACTGGTCGTCATTGGCACCGATGGCAGTGAATATGTGTGGGTGCCTACAAAACAAACAAAGTTGAGCGTGCGCGACTTCGGCAGCTTTTTCTATGGAGGTTCCATCGACGACTATTACGACGAGACCCGGCAACCCCTTTATCGGGCTATGGTAAAGAGCGTGAAGCAATACGGCGGTTTCTATATGGGCCGCTATGAAGCAAGCTACGGCGGCGGCAGCAGCCTCGACGACTATGTGCCGGCAAGCAAACCCGTCCAATCGAGGAAAGACGGACGCATCTGGGTGATGTTCTCACCACAAAATGCCGCCATCGCCTGCCAAAACCTGTACCGTGACAATGCCACCGTGCAAGGCTTCCTCCCTTGGGGCATCAATTGGGACACCACACTGCAATGGTTTATCGACTCCGGCAACAAAAAGCGCAGTGAGATAGTCGACAACAGTGCATCCTGGGGCAACTATTCGGATGATGACTTCTCACCCAACGCAGGAGGCAACTACACCGGGGCTTTTGAACGTGCACAGGCAAACCATATCTATGACATGGCCGGCAACAACTGGGAGTGGACGCAAGAACGCTACGGCGGGTCATGCTATGTGATGCGCGGTGGCGGCTACAGCATCATGGGCGGTCCTTGCCCAGGCAATTACTTCCCGGCAGCCATCCGCGACCCCCTTCCCGGCAGCAGCCATCACCCGAATGTCTGTTTTCGTGTGGGCCTTTTTGTGAAACAGGCAAATGAAGTCGCAGAGGGTGATAAATGATACATTTTCTGCAAAGGTTTAATTTGTTAACAGATATAAAATATTTGTATATTTATTTAAATTCCCTCATATAAATTTGTTTGGTTGACATATTTATTATAATTTTGCTTCGCTTTTCATGCACTTAGTTATTATCTATCTGATTTTCAGATAATTAGAAAGGGACAAGCATAAAATGAGACAACTTAAGATTCAAAAAAGCATTACCAATCGTTCAAGTGAAGCTTTAGACAAATATTTGGTAGAGATTGGTCGTGCTCCGTTAATTTCAATTGACGAAGAGATTGAACTTGCTCAAAAAATCAAGAAAGGTGGTCCTGAAGGAGAACGTGCAAAAGACAAATTGGTCACTGCCAATCTCCGTTTTGTGGTTTCTGTTGCGAAACAATATCAACATCAGGGACTTACGCTGACTGATTTAATTGACGAGGGTAACATTGGCCTTATCAAGGCTGCACAAAAATTCGACGAGACAAGAGGCTTTAAATTTATCTCTTATGCCGTTTGGTGGATTCGCCAGAGCATTCTTCAGGCCATAGCAGAGCAAAGTCGTATTGTACGTCTGCCGTTGAATCAAGTTGGCTCTCTTAATAGAATCAATCACGAAATCAACAAGTTTGAACAGGAGCACCAGCGTCATCCTTCCGTTTCCGAACTGTCGGAGGCCACAAAACTTGATGAGGACAAAATCGGTCAGAGTCTGATGGCAGACGGTCACCACGTGTCGATCGATGCACCTTTTCAGGATGGTGAAGACAACTGCATGCTCGACGTGATGCCAAGTGGCGAGGACAGCCGCACCGACCGCCAGGTGGACCACGAGTCGATGGCTCTTGAGCTGAACAGCGTATTGAACAAGGTGTTGAAAGAGCGTGAAATCACCATTATCAGAGAGTGCTTTGGTATTGGTTGCCACGAGAAAGGTTTAGAAGAGATTGGCGATCAGCTCGGACTTACCCGTGAGCGCGTGCGTCAGATTCGCGAGAAGAGTATTGCCAAGCTCCGCGACAGCGGCAATGCCAAAATACTGATGAAATATCTCGGATAAGAAAAACAACATCAAATAAAAAAATCCCCTTGCCGGTAAAGCTCCGTGCAAGGGGATTTTTTATGCGTGTGTCATGCGCGCATTCGTCTGTAGGCTCTCAGCCCGTAGGTGAAGATGACCACAAAGCAGATGAACGGCAGGATGAAGGACACGTTGACTGCCGGATGACCCAAGATGACATGCTGGTCGATGATGAGTCCTTGGAGCGGTGGCATGATGGCACCCCCCACGATGGCCATCACCAAGAAGGCAGCACCCAACGAAGTGTCGCGGCTGTCCACATCCTCAAGCGCGATGCCGTAAATGGTGGGGAACATGAGCGACATAAAGAAGCTAATGCCCACAAGACAGTACAATCCCGTGATACCCACAATGGCAATGGCCCCTGCCGCACACAAGCCAGCACCCACCGCGAAACATGAGAGCAGCAATCGGGTGTTGACAAATCGCATCAAGAAGGTGGCGATGAAACGGCTGCAAAGGAAGAGCACCATTGCCACGATATTGTAACGCTGCGCCGTGGCCTTGTCGATGCCTAAATAGTCGGCATACTGGATGATAAACGTCCACGTCATGATCTGTGCCGCCACATAAAACATCTGTGTGAACACGCCCTCGCGGTACACCACATTGTGCCACAGGTTCGACAATGTCTCTTTTGTGGTGTGCGTCTCCCCTACTGCCTTGCGCTCCTCGCTCTCCGTCTTCGGCATCTTGGAGAAGGCAAACACAAGCAGCATCACCACCACGACACAGCCGATGGCCACGTATGGATTGCGTATCACATCGAGGTCGTGAAGGCGGATGTCGGCCTTCTCTGCTTCCGACAGTGAGGAGAAGATGATCTTGCCGGCGGCATCACGACGGTCGGAAATGAGCTGCGGCAGTACGACAAACGAAGCCACCGCCATGCCGCACAGCGACCCCATGGGATTGAAGGCCTGTGACAGGTTGAGCCTTTGGGTGGAAGTGGCCTTGTCGCCTAATGAGAGGATGAACGGGTTGGCAGTCGTTTCGAGGAATGCTAATCCGAATGTCAGCACATACAACGAGAGGCAGAAGAAGGTGAAACTCTGCATCGACGCCGCCGGGATGAAGAGGAAGGCCCCCGTGGCATAGAGCGCCAGACCCAGCATCACGCCTTTCTTGTAGCTGTAACGCCTGATGAAAAGGGCGGCAGGAATGGCCATGGTGGCATAGCCACCATAGAAGGCGAACTGCACCATCGATGCTTTCGCTGCCGAGAGTTCCATCAGTGTCTGGAAGGCAGCCACCATGGGGTTGGTGATGTCGTTGGCAAAGCCCCACAGCGCAAAGAGTGTGGTGACAAGGATGAAGGTGAACAGGTATTTCCTGCTTACCAGTTTGGGTTTCTGCATATTACTTATTTATATATGGGACCGAAGTTGGCACAAGCACGGTAGTCGGCTCCCTCCTTGTCCATGCCGAAGGCGTTCCAAGCCGAGGGACGGAAGATGTCGCTTTCAGGCACATTGTGCATACACACCGGAATGCGGAGCATAGAACAGAGCGTGAGCACATCGGCGCCGATATGACCATGGGCGATGGCACCGTGATTGGCGCCCCAGCAGTTCATCACCGAATATACATCCTTGAAACAGTCTTTCTTCTCGTCGAGACGGGGCACGAACCAAGTGGTGGGCCATGTCTTGTCGGTACGTTTGTTGAGGATGTCGTGCGTCTCGGGGTCTAAGTCCACGGTCCACCCCTCTGCCAACTGCATCACAGGGCCAAGTCCCTTCACGATGTTCAGACGCATCATCGTCATCGGCATACCGCCTCGGGTGAGGAAGTTGGACGAATAGCCTCCACCTCTGAAATAGCCACGGTCGGCGGGATACCAGGTTGTGGCTTTCAGACAGGCATTCACGTCTTCATCGGTCATATCCCAGAAATGTTTCATGGTGGGATTTCCCTTCTCGTCGCACATGGCGCCCGTGGCATCGAGCGTCGTCGCGCCGCTGTTTATCAGATGAATGAAACCGCCCGACGCCATACCCTCGGGACGTTTGCCGGCCACTCTCTCCACAGCCTCCGGACTCCAATAGGTGCGGATGTCGGAGAACATCACACCCTTTTGTGTGAGCAGATGGCCAAAGAGCATCGACACGCCGTTCAGGGAGTCATTCTCCGTGGCCAGTATCTCTGCCTCACGCCTGCCGTTCCAGTCGAAAGAGGTACACATCAGCGCTTCGGGGAAGTCGAAGTTGGGCCAATGGTCGGTCCACTGCCGCTGTCCCTGCACACCGGCGAGGATGGCATTGTGGCCAAGCGATTCTTCTTTGAAACCTAACTCGCACAGGCGGGGATTGCCGTGCATAAGATCGCGGATGATGAGCATATTCTTCACGGTGAACTCCCAGTCGCGGTTTTTCTGTTCACGCGTCTTGCTCTTCTCGTTATAGTCGTGGCCCTCGTTTGCCTTGCAGTATTTCTCCGTCCAAGCCATGGCTTTCTCGTATTCCTCCGGGTCGTATATGCCCAGTTCCACCCTGCGCAGGATTTCGACGAGGTCGGCATACTCCGTGCGGATGCCGAGATATTCCTGGAAGAAATCGGCATTCACAATACTGCCTGCGATTCCCATACACGTATTGCCCAACGACAGATACGACTTGCCGCGCATCGTGGCAACGGCCTGGGCAGCCTTGGCAAAGCGGAGAATCTTTTCTGCCACATCGTCAGGGATGGTGTTGTCGGAAAGGTCTTGCACGTCATGCCCGTAGATGCCATAGGCCGGCAGTCCCTTCTGCGCATGGGCGGCCAGCACGGCAGCGAGATAGACCGCACCGGGACGCTCGGTGCCGTTGAATCCCCACACTGCTTTGGGGTAGTAAGGATTCATGTCCATGGTCTCCGAGCCATAGCACCAGCACGAGGTGACCGTAATGGTAGCCCCCACCCCTTCGCGCTCGAATTTCTCTGCACAGGCGGCAGCCTCAGCCACTCGCCCTATCGTCGTATCGGAAATGACGCACTCCACAGGCGAGCCATCGCCGTTGCGGAGGTTACTGCTGATGAGTTGTGATACAGCCTGAGCCAGGCACATGGTCTTCTCTTCCAAGCTCTCGCGCACCCCACCCTGACGACCATCTATCGTAGGGCGGATGCCAATTTTAGGATAGTTTTTCATTTTATTGATTTGTATTGGTTAGTATTGTGTTTAATATGGTATTTATT
>CAJONT010000108.1 GCA_905235975.1 uncultured Prevotella sp. | reverse complement strand
CCATGTGGAGGCGGCGGGCACTTTCTTTGCCACATCGTCGTACACAGCCATTGCCTTGGCAAAGTTGGCCTCCGGGTCGACACCCTTCTTCACCTTGTTGATGTAGATAGTGGCCAGCTTGTTGTACTCCGACACCTTCGGGGTGGGGTTCTTTTCCATATACTGATGAGCATACTCCAATGCCTTGTCCTCGTCGCCCATGCCGGTGTAAGCCTCAGAGATGAGCTGAAGCACCTTCACGTTCTCCGGATCCATGGAGTAGGCCTTCTCGTACTGCTGAATGGCCTCGTTGAACTGTCCGTTGCCAGCCAGTGCCTGTCCGTAGTAGCTGTAGTCGCCGGCATTTATGTCGGAGCCTGAGTTGATAAGCTTCTGTGCATACGTGATGGCCTCACCGTAGTTCTTTGCGCTGTTGGCGTTGAGCATGGCCAGACGGATGAAACCGTGGTTGGAGGGGAAACGGCGAATGGCAATCTTCGAAACCTCAAGACCCTTGTCAAAGTCGCCGTTGGAGAGAGCTGCAAGTGCATACTCACCCACAAGGCTCTCCTTCAGTTGCTCGGGGTTCGATTTGTTGAAGTATTCCATAGCCTTGTCATACTGACCGGAGCTGTAGAAAATGTGAGCCGATTCTGCCTCTACGGGGTAGTCGGGGATGTTCTTGCGAAGCTCTGCCAGCACACGCTCCGACTCCTGCGGACTACGTTTGCGGTACACGCTGGCGTAGCGCATATAACCGTCGGGATTCTTCGGGTCGAGCGACATGGCCTGCTGATACCACATAGCAGCCTCGCCACCATCGTCTTTCAGTGCCTCTACGTCGCCAAGGAGCACGTAGGCATCGCCGAAGTTCTTGTTCTTCTTAATGGCAAGGTTGGCGCACTCCACAGCTTTGGGATAGTTTTTCACAGCCAGGTAGGTGTTGCCCAGGGCCACCATGGCGGCGGGGTCTTTCTTGAAGTTCTTCTGGAAGTCCTTCACTGCATTCTTGGCAGAGGCCAGTCCTGTGGGGTCTTCCTTCAATGCCTTCGATACGCTCTCAAGAGCGGTCTCATAACCCTGTGCATAAACGGGTGCCGACAATCCCATCATCAGCAACCCTGCGAATACATATTTAACTGCTTTCATAATTGTTTGTTTTTTGATTGTTTTCAATTTTGTTCCCGAGTCTGGAGTGACCCGTCTGTTTGTATGACTTAACGTCTGTCGGAAAGTTTAATCCGTCATCAATTTTTTACCTTTACCCTTCGTATCGTGATGTCGCCACGGTAGGGCAGCAGACCGGCTCTGTATACTATCATCTGACCCTCTGGCTTGGCAATGTAGTTGGCAAAACTCCAGGGCAGTGCCCTCTGCGGGTCTACGACGATGGCGTAGAGTGTACGTGCGAAAGGATACTCTCCCGTGAGCAGGTAGCCGGCATAGGGCTTGCGGCTGTTGGTGGGAGTGGCGGTGTCTAAACAAGATACCGACATGACATGAATATTCTTCTTGAAGGTGATGTTGACAGAATCGAGACGGTCGTTCAGCCAGTTCGACCCTATCACACCAATGGCATTGTCAGTCTGGTCTACATACTCTATCACCTCTTTGCTGGAGTTGAGGTGTGTGACGTAGGGACTGTCAATAGGCTTCCCGCCCAAAACGGAGTCTACCACATAGTGAAGGGTGGCGGAACTGGCATTGTCGAACACCACGTTCATGGCACCAAGCTTCGACTTCGGATTAAGCTGACTCCAGTCGGTTATCTCACCGCTTAGCACCCTCTTCACGTCTTTCACTGTGATACACGTGTCGTTGTTGTGCAGGTTGCAGATAAACGCCAAGCCGTCGTAGCCGATGGGGAAAACAGAGGGGTACTGACGTTTCGTCTGCATGTAAGCCACCTCGCTCTCCTTGAGCGGTCGGGAAGTGAAATACAGACAGGTCTTCAAATCCTTTACGAGGTTGAAGCCGTCTATTTCGTTAACATATTGGGGAGTCAGCTTGGCATTGGGATATTTGTACTCAAACTGCTCCACAAGCTCCTCTATAATAGGAGCAAAACTTTCGTCAGAGGCGAAAGTTATCGCCCCTGACGTCGGTGTATCAGTTCTACCATTTCTCGACCTCTTGTCACAGCCTGCCGAGATAGCGGCGATGAACAAGAAGCCGAGAAATGCATAGAGAAAGGTTCTCCTCATAATACTATTGCTGGAGTTTGAATTGGACGGGAAGATTGTACTTCACACGCACAGCCTGACCGTTCTGCTTACCAGGATTCCACTTCGGCATCTGCTTGCAGACGCGAACGGCTTCCTTGTCGAGCGACGGGTCAACACCGCGCACTACTTGTACGTTGCTGATAGAACCATCGGGTTCCACCACGAACGAAACCACAACCCTACCTTGGATACCATTCTCCTCAGCCACAGCGGGATAGTGAATGTTCTGGCCAAGCCACTGCATCAGGGCGGCGTTGCCACCGGGGAACGACGGCTGCTGCTCCACCACGTCGAAAATCTTCTGGGCTACTTCGACCTTAGGCTCTTCCTTCACCTCCACCTTTTCTACCACTGCCTCACGGGCAGCCTCGACGGTGCGGTCCTTCGTACCTTCCTGGTCCTTGGTACCCACAGCGGTGTTCTTGTCAAGCTCGTCCATGGCTTTCACCTGGTTCTCCTCCTTCACGAGTTCGTCTTTCTTGATCTCGGGGGCGGTGAACTTCTGTGTCTCACGTACTTCGGGAATTTCCTTGATAGGTTCAATCTTCGGTTTTTCAACCTTCTCTTCCTTTTTCTTGTCTTCTTTAGCCTTTTCCTGAAGCTTTGTAAGCTCCATCTGCTCCATCATGGCGATACGCTCGGCCTCGGCCTTGTCGGCCTGAACCTTCCAAGCTAAGAAACCACCCACGATGGCTGCAGCAGCAAGCAGAATGATAATCGAGATAATGTTGCGGTTGGAAGTTCCTTTACGGAGCACATAGGCACCGTATTCCTTGTTCTTGTCCGCAAATACCATGTCGACCCATTTGGGGTCAGTCAAATCGATTTTTGCCATTTTACTTCGTTATTAAGTGTTAGTTATCAGCGACCACTACATCTCAATTTCACACAACTTGAGAAGTTTCTCATCGTCGGGATTGAGTTTGTCGATCACGTATGTACCAATACTCAGAATCTGCATCTCATCAAGGGCGTCGACCATGTTCTTATATGAAGCATTGTCCGTAGGTTTAATCACAATAGTCAGAGTCGGGAGCTTACGGCCGTCGGGCATCTCACCCTTCTTCAACTTGAGAAGCTCCTTCTGGAACAGACTGTCGACAGCAAGTTCGGGACGTGCGCCATTCTTCTTGTCTAAGTACAGCTGTTTTACTCGTAGCTCAATCTCCTTAACAGGTACCTCACCGGTTTCAACGCGGTGGTTGCGGAGCACGTTGCGAATGCCTTTCTCACCGCCACCCCATGAAGTGGACTTCAGCCACTCCTTGTTGTTGTACTCGGGAATACCCTCGCCGTAGTAAATCTTGTCGTTGGCTGTAAGGTAGAGTGTGATGGTCTGAGAAGCCTTCGATTCGTTCTTGTTATCCTCATTCTGGTTCTCATCGTTACTCGGCAGCGTCAACTCCATTGTCTGCGGCTTGCTCAGCGTGGTACACAGCATGAAGAAGGTGATAAGCAGCATGAGCATATCCACCATAGGCGTGAAGTCTACGCGGACATTTATCTTTTTCTGTTTGCTTTCTTTCTTCTTGCTCATTATTCGTCCTCCGCTGTTTTAAGATTCGTAATCATATAGTAGTGGCTCTCGTCCATGTCCTGGAGCTCGCTCATCACGCGTTTCACCGTCTTGTAAGGTGTCTGGGCATCAGCCTTCAGCGCAATCTTAATGTCGGTGTTCACCGAGCGGGCGGCAGAAACCCAAGTCTGGAACTCGCTTGGGCCACCATCAATACTGTCGAGAGGAATACCCTTGGTGGGCAGGATCTTGGAGCGGTTCTGGCTCGACATAGACAGATAGCCGGGGAGGTCGTTGATTGGCATACCCCATGTACCGTCAATCTTGCAGTTCTCAATCTGTTTTGCCGACAGGTCGGGAATTACCGACGAGAGCGTCTGCCCGAGTTGCTCGCTGTTGTCAATGCTGAGGAATACCTGGCCTTCTCCCGTGGGCACCCCTCCGGGACCCTGTTCCGGGCTAACCAGTATCGTAAGGACGCCGTTTTCAGGCACCTTGATTTCCGACACAGACCCAGGGGTGTTCACCTTCACGGGCTCATTCTTGACGAAGGTACTCGTCAACATGAAGAAGGTGAGCAGAAGGGTCATCACGTCGGACATAGGTGTCATGTCAATCCAGACGTCACTTTTCTTAATTTTTACTTTACCCATAGTGATAAATATTAAATAGGGTTAGCAAAAATTAGAGCTCCTCTGTGTGGTTTGCCTCAAAGTTCTGTGCGATAGAGTAACCAACTTCGTCAAGTGCGTAGGTCAGCTTGTCCACCTTATTGGTGTAGTAGTTGTAGGACACCACGGCGCACCAGGAGGTACCGATACCGAAGGCAGTGTTGATAAGGGCCTCGGAGATACCAGCGGAGAGGGCTGCGGAGTCGGCACCACCACCAGCAGACAGAGCGGAGAACGAGCGGATCATACCGACCACAGTTCCGAGAAGTCCGGTAAGTGTACCAAGCGTAACGATGGTTGCAATCATCGGGAGGTTCATGGTCAGGGTAGGCATTTCAAGCTGAGTAGCCTCCTCGTGAGCCTGCTGAATCTTGGCAATCTTCTGAGAGAGCTTCAGACCCTTGGTCTGCTCCATCTCTTTGTAAGCGCTAAGGGATGCGTTCAGCACGTTGGCCACAGAACCCTTCTGCTTGTCGCAAAGCTCCTGAGCCTTGTTGAAGTCGTTGGCGTTCAGGGCAGCCTTGATGTTGGCCACGAACTTGGGAAGTGAACCCTTACCGAAAGCGGTTCTCAAAGCGAGCCAGCGCTCGATGGAGAGTGCAAGCACGGTGAGCAGCAGAGAGTGGATCACAGGCACGATGATACCGCCCTTGAAGATGGTACCCCATACGTCAGCAGGTGTTTCCTTGCTGGCATCCTGGAAGTGCATCGGGTTGCCGAACCAGGTGAAGAACAGTGTAAATGCTACAATCACGCATACGACGATGATCCAGAATGCGTTTCTCACTCCCTGAAAGCCGCCAGACTTTTTAGCCGGGGCTTGTGTTGTTTTGTTTGCCATAATTTTTTGTTTAAAAGTTTGATTAAGTTATGAATAAATTTAAGTTGAAAAATACCGATTTAACGTTAAACTTTCATTATTTGTGCCTTTTACATGATACATGTATGGATTAAACTTCGCAAAGATAATAAATTCAGAGGAACTAACCCTACTCTTAATAAATTTTAACAGATAAATTTTTGTACTTTTTGTCAATGCAGGCGCGAGAGGCATTCCTTGATGCGTCTGAGCGCCTCCCGAATGTTTTCATCGCTGGTGGCGTAGCTCATGCGGAAACAGTCGGGATCGCCGAAGGCGTCGCCGCCCACAGTGGCCACATGTCCCTCTTCAAGCAGGTAGAGGGCCAGGTCGGTAGAGTTGGCTATTGTCTTGCCGTTGTACTGCTTGCCGTAGAAGCTGCTGCACTTGGGGAAGAGGTAGAAGGCGCCCTCGGGCACGTTCACCTCCAGGCCGGGAATTTGCTTGGCGAGCGCTACGATGAGGTCGCGGCGCCGTTCGAAGGCTTGTCGCATCTCCTCCACGCATGCCTGGTCGGCCTCGTAGGCGGCCACGGCGGCCTGCTGGCTCACTGAGCAGGGACCGCTGGTGTACTGGCCCTGCAGTTTGTTGCAGCCTTTGGCTATCCATTCGGGGGCGGCGATGTAGCCGATGCGCCAACCGGTCATGGCGTATGCTTTCGACACGCCGTTGACGATGATGCAGCGTGCTTTCATGCCGTCGAACTGGGCGATGCTCTCATGGCGGCCCTTGTAGTTGATGTGCTCGTAGATTTCGTCGGCCAGCACGTAGAGGTCTTCGTGCGACAGTATCACATCTGCCAGTGCGCGCAGTTCGTCCTTGCTGTACACGCTGCCGGTGGGGTTGCTCGGCGAGCAGAGGATGAGGAGGCGGGTGGAGGGTGTGATGGCGGCTTCTAACTGTGCAGGGGTGATTTTGAAGTTCTGTTCAAAACCGGCTTCCACGATGACGGGTTTGCCGCCGGCCAGTTTCACCATCTGCGGGTAGCTCACCCAGTAGGGGGCGGGGATAATCACCTCGTCGCCTTCATCGACGAGGGCAAGCACGGTGTTGCATACGCCCTGCTTGGCACCGTTCGACACTACGATTTCGGAAGGGGAGTAGTGAAGGCCGTTCTCGCGGAGCAGTTTGGCAGCCACGGCTTCGCGCAGGTTGGCATAGCCGGGCACGGGAGAGTAGCGTGAATAGTTGTCGCGTATGGCCTGGTGGGCAGCCTCCTTGATATGGTCGGGCGTGTTGAAGTCGGGTTCACCCACGCTCATGTTGATAACGTCGATGCCTTGGGCTTTCATCTCGCTGCTGCGCTGCGACATCACGAGGGTGGCCGAGGCAGCCAGTCGGTTCAAACGGTTGGATAATTTTGCCATGTGGATATCTTTTAGGGGTTTAAATATGCAGGTTGTGGCCCATACGCTCTTTCTTGGTGCGTAGGTAGCGGGCGTTAAAGGGGTTGGGGGTGGTCTCGATAGGCACGTTCTCCACAATCTCCAGTCCGTAGGCCTCGAGCCCCACGCGCTTCACGGGGTTGTTGGTGAGCAGGCGCATCTTGTGTATGCCTAAGTGGCGGAGCATCTGTGCCCCGCAGCCGTAGTCGCGCTCGTCGGGCTTGAATCCCAAATGCAAGTTGGCATCCACGGTGTCGTAGCCCTCTTCTTGCAGTTTGTAGGCGGCTATCTTGTTCATCAGGCCTATGCCGCGGCCTTCCTGCTGCATGTAGATGAGCACACCCTGGCCGGCTTCCTCAATCATGCGCAGCGACTTGTGCAGTTGCTCGCCGCAGTCGCACCGCATGCTGCCTATGATGTCGCCGGTGGTGCACGAGGAGTGTACGCGTACCATCACGGGGTCGTCGGCTTCCCATTCGCCTTTGATAAGGGCGAAGTGCTCCAGGCCGTTGCTCGTCTGCTTGAAGGGGATGAGGCGGAAATGGCCGTATTGCGTGGGCATGTCGACTTCGGCACCCACCTCGATGAGCGACTCTTTGCGCAGGCGGTAGGCAATCAGGTCGCGGATGGTGATGAGTTTCAGCCCGAACTGCTGTGCCATGGCATACAGTTGCGGCAGGCGTGCCATGGTGCCGTCGTCGTTCATGATTTCCATCAGGGCGCCGGCAGGGTACAGACCGGCCAGGCGGCACAGGTCGATGGTGGCCTCGGTGTGGCCGCTGCGCCGCAGCACGCCGTGGTCTTGGGCGTAGAGGGGGTTGATGTGGCCTGGGCGGCCGAAGGTCTTCGACGTCGACGCGGGGTCGGCGAGTGCCTGGATGGTGGCAGCGCGGTCGTGTGCGCTGACGCCCGTCGAGCAGCCTTCTATCTTGTCGACGGTGACGGTGAAGGGCGTTCCCAGCAGCGATGTATTGTCCTGTACCTGGTGCTGCAGGTCCAGTTCTGCTGCACGGCTGATGGTGACGGGTGCACAGAGCACGCCGCGTGCGTTCTTCAGCATGAAGTTCACCATCTCGGGTGTTATCTTCTCGGCAGCACATATCAGGTCGCCCTCGTTCTCGCGGTCTTCATCGTCGACGACAATGACGAATTTGCCTTCCTTGAAGTCTGCCAGTGCCTCCTCGATAGTATTCAGTTTCAGTTCTTCCATCCTATTTTGTTCTTTTATTTATGTCAGTTCTTTTCTGTTGTTCTTTATTCTTTGTCTATGACCACAACCTCTCCTTCCTTCTGCACGTCGCCGAGCTCGATGATGCGGGGTATGAGCTTGGTGTTGATGCGCAGGATGTGCTGCAGGTCGCGGTAGAGGCGTATGCGGAAACGTATCATGCGGAAGTAGAAGAAGAGTCCCGTGGGCAGGAACAGTCCCGTGATGACGTTCAGCCACTTGCGCTGGAACGGACGCGTGTGGGCGTGTGTGGCAATGATGGGGTACTGGTTCAGCTTCATCAGCACGTACCGCTCCCGCGTGTACGACAGGTCCTCGATGGCTACCTCCAGCACGTTGTTCAGGTGCTCTATCTCGTGGTCGTCGCCGGGACGGAAGAACACCTTGACGGGGTTCGGCCAGCGCAGCAGCTTGTGGGCCTCCATGTATTGCGCCACCTCCAGACTGACATTCTTCAGCATGTCGGCATCGGCCAGGTACTTCGGCTCTTCGATGATAACCTCCTTGCGGGCGATGTTGCGCTTTGAGCGCAGGCCCAGCATGCGGACGAGTATCTGCTTGTAGAGGTCGATGTTGAACACCACCGAGTCGTTGTTGGCCTTATAGGTGAAGAAGACGGCGATGGGTGTCAGCACGGCTGTTGCCAGCAGTTTGCCGAACCATACCGTCCAGTTGTCGTCGCGTGCCATCTTCATGCCTGTGTTGTCCAGGATGTAGAAGATGATGAACACCAGCACCGAGATGATGACCGGTATGCCCAGTCCTCCCTTGCGGATGATGGCGCCCAGCGGGGCTCCGATGAAGAAGAAGATGAGACACGACAGCGCCAGCGTCACCTTGTTGATGGCCTCCATCTGGTGGGCGCGCTCCTCGCGGTTCAGCGCCTTCGAGTAGTCCACCTTGTATTCCATGTCGCTCATGGCCGAGCGGGCTTCGTTCGACGCGATGGTCACCACCTGCTGCTTCTGTTCGCCGCTCAGCTTCAGGAAGACGGAGTCGATGTCCAGCTGGGCGCTCCTGCCTTCCCTGACGGCCTTCAGCGAGTCTTTCTTCTCCAGGAAGGGACGTCGCAGCGCACCGTAGCGGGCCTCGTCGTAGAAGCGGTGACCCACGGAGTCGTTGAATTCCCGGATGCTGTCCAGGTCGTGCAGGATTTTTCCCATGCCCTTGGCGCGGGCGTCCGTCGATATGCCGCCCATCTCCACCATGTTGAAGTCGCCGTCGAAATCGAGCACGATGCGCTTCGTCGAGAAGGTCTCGCGACGGTACGGCACGTTGGCATTGACGTTCAGTCCCGACTGCTGCATGTTCTCGAACCACTCGCCGCTATACAGCGTCAGCAGCAGGTGCTTCTTCTCGGCCGTCGCCTGGATATGCCCCGAGTCGGCCAGGATGATGGCGGCGTTCTCGTAGCCGCCGTTCATGCGGTATATCATGATGCCGTACAGCGTACCCGTGTCCAGGTTCTTCTTCTGTACGTAGAGGTTCGAGCCGGGGATGCCGTCGTAGAAGATACCCTCGGGAATCTCCACCTCGGGGTTCTTCTGCTTCATCGAGATGAGCAGCTGGCGGAACGACACGAAGGCCTTAGGACCTACCACCTCCTGGAAATAGAACGAGATGCAGGCGATGGCTATCGAGATGACGATGAGTGAACGGAAGGCCTGCATCAGCGAGATACCTGCCGACTTGATGG
>CAJONT010000107.1 GCA_905235975.1 uncultured Prevotella sp. | reverse complement strand
GTTTCCTGCGGCAACACGTGAGAAGTCCACTGTTTGGTGACGGTGCTCTCCCAGAGTCCGACGAGAGCCGACTCCTTGCGGTCGCGGTAACTGTCGTGCGGTCCGCGTCCCAGCCATGTGAGGTTTTCCAGAGCGCCAGGCAGTGTAGCGCGGTAGCCCAGTCGAGGCAGTTCGCTACCCTTCTCAGAGGGATCGATGTCGCTTGTAAAGACAATGTTGCCATTGTTCATGATGGTAAACTTCTCTTCAGTGGTGAAGGTCATCGAGCCATTGTCACTCTTATAGAGATTGGTGAAGAACACATCCACCGACGTGCCATTCTCCTTCACATCCGTCTTCTGGTTGTAGCACTTCAGGTTACGCAATCCCTGTTCGTCCCAACGGCGGGAAGAATTCTTGTCGTTGTCGTGAGGAGCGCGGAACGCATTCAGTTCAAAGACCGGTTTTCCGGCCTCGTCGACCACCTGACCGTTTTGGAAGTTGAAGGCTAATCTGCCCACATGCACCACGATACGGTCGCCCTGTTTCTCTACACTGAGTTTTTCGCCATTCTCCAAGGGAGCCACCACAGTTTTTGCGCTATTGTCAGCAGGTTTCAGTGTGAACTGTTCAGTAGCCACCTCATAGCCTTTTTCAGCCCATGGTGTAGCCTCTTTCTGTCGGACGCTGAAACGGATGGCCTCATGACCACCCTGCGGTGTCATTTCATTGCCCGTAAAGCGTTGCCAGTCGCCCTGCTGTATGCCCTTGTCGAAATAGGCATAGAAGAACTCGTAATCCTGTTCAGGTGTACGGAAAACGCGGTTGTTTTTCACTATAATCTTGCCGTCGCGTCCTCTCACGAAGTCGACAGGCTGGTAGACTTTCTTCACGTTGATGGTCTTGGCAGTGATGCCGAGGTCGGCTAACACGATACCGTTGCAGCAGAAGTTGCGGTCGTTGGGAATATCGCCGAAGTCACCTCCGTAGAGCATGTCCTTACCATCGAACAAGCCTTGGTCTTTGTAGTCCCAAATAAACTCACCGGTGAGCATGGGATAGCGCTCATAGAGGTCGTAGTATTCGCGCTGGTTGCCCATTGAGTTGCCCATGGCATGCGTGTTCTCGCACATGATGAAAGGCTTCACCGGTTCGCCCCGCTTGGCTTTCTCCAAAGACTCGCGTGCATATCTCTCCACGTCGTCGAGACCGGCATACATGCGGCTGTAGGTCTTGGCCCACTGTGAGTTGCCTTCGTAGTGTGTGATGCGTGAGTCGTCGTACTTGGCGATGCTGTCGGCCACATAGCGGAAGTTGTCGCCGTTGCCGCTCTCATTTCCGAACGACCATCCAAAGATACAAGCATGGTTGCGCAGTGTCTGCACCTGCCGCACATTGCGAGCCACCATAGCCTCGCGGAAAGCAGGTTCCTTGGAGAGTCCCATATTGCCGTGGCACTCCACATCAGCTTCAGCCAGCACGTAGATACCATACTGGTCGCAGAGGTCGTAGAAGTAAGGATTGTCGGGATAGTGCGATGTACGCACGGCATTGATATTCAGGCGCTTCATGGTGATAATGTCCTGCCGCACCTCCTCTTTCGATATGGTACGTCCACCATACTGACTGTGGTCGTGGCGGTCGACGCCCCTGAACACCACACGTTTGCCATTGATGAGCAGTGCCCCGTCGTTGCGTATGCTCACTGTGCGGAATCCCACCTTCAGCGTGCGGCGGTCGACCACCTTCTTGCCCTGCGACAGTGTGATGCATAGGTCATAAAGTTTTGGTGTCTCAGCGCTCCAAGGCTCCACGCCCTGTACATTGTTGAAAGCGATTTTATTGTCCACGGCTGTACCGGAAGCCAGTACGCGGTCATTGTCGCGCAACTCGGCAGAGACTGTTCCCTTGCCCACCACGTCGACACTGAGCACAGCGCTGTTGAGCGTCGGTGTTTGGAAGAAATAATCCCTGATACGGTTTTTCGGTGCCGACCACAGCAACACGTCGCGCTCGATACCCGTCAGACGCCAGTAGTCCTGGCACTCCAGGAAGGAGCCGCTGGTGAAGCGATAGCATCGCACGGTGAGGATGTTTTCACCTTTCTTGTTCAAGTAAGGAGTGATATTCCACTCAGAGGGTAGGAAGGAATCCTCGGCATAGCCCACGAAATGGTTGTTCACCCATACATAATAGCCATGTCCGGCACCATTGAATCGGACGAACACATCACGTCCCTTCCATCCCTTTGGCACCTCGAATGCACGGCGGTAAGTACCCACAGGGTTCTTCATGTTGCCTGAGTAGGTCCAGTCACTGGGACGATCGGCCATGACACTCCATGTATCCTTATCATAACGGAAGGGGTAGCCCGTATTGACGTAGAGCGGTTTGTCCCAAGCCTTCCCATTACGCCAGCCGTACACCTGCCAGGGATATGGCACGGTGATGTCGTCCCAGGAAGAATCGATGGATTTGGCGTCAAAATCGCTGGGAGCCTCCTGCGGATTAGGAGCCCAATTGAATTTCCACGTACCATTGAGGCTCATATAATAGGGAGAGTCCTCGATGGTTTGGTAATCAACACCTGTCTGGGGCAATTCCAGGGAATGTGCCACCTCTCGGTTCATTTGGAAAACTAGTGGGTCGTCCCACTCTTTCAAGGTCTGGCTATTGCCTGCCACGGACATGAGCAGCAAACAGCCAACAAGTGAAAATTTGTTTTTCATATTTCTTTGTTTGGTTAGATATATCTAATAGGTGCACAAATTTAATAAAAATTTATTATAAATTATCGTGTGTACATATTTTTTTATGCTTTTGGCACAAAAACGGACACATATTGGGTACAGAGGCTGCACCATTACGGTATGGAAACAGGGATGGTCTTCAAGTCGGAGGTGCGGGAACTGTTGCCGTAGAGCAGTTCGTAGCGTCCGGACTTGACACGCATCGTATTCGTGGAAGCATCCCAAAATTCGAACGACTGCGGTGTGAGTTTGAGTGTCGCCGTGGCGGTCTGTCCAGCCTTCACCTCGACACGCTGGAAGGCACGGAGCGACTTCAGCGGGCCTTCCGCATCGGAGAGGTCGCGGATGTATAGCTGCACCGTTTCCGTTCCATCTTTCTTACCGGTATTCGTCACGGGGATGGCAAGGGAGAAATTCTCCGTACCAGGAGCGCCCGACATGGTGGCTTCGCCTATATTGAATGAGGTATAGCTCAAGCCATAGCCAAAGGCGAAGAGTGGGTCGTCGAAGTAGCGATAAGTGCGTCCCTTCATGCTATAGTCTTCATAGTCGGGCAACTGCTGACTTGTCTTATAGAATGTGACGGGCAATTTGCCGCCCGGGTTGTAGTCGCCGAAGAGCACGTCGGCCACCGCAAAGCCACCTTCCTGCCCGGCGTACCAAGCTTGTACGATGGCGTCGCAAGACTCTGTCTCAGGCTGCAGGGCGATGGCAGAGCCCGAGCAGTTGACATAAATCACAGTCTTTCCAGCCGCCTTCAGTGCCCGGAGGAAGTCGCGCTGCACATGCGGCAGTTCGATATCGGTTCGGTCGCCGCCCTTGAAGCCCTCAATGCTGACGGGCATCTCCTCGCCTTCCAGCGCAGGAGAAATTCCCCCTACGAAGACAACCTTGTCGATGCCTTTCATCTGTGCTATCAACGCGTCGTAATCGATGGGCTTTTCCTTAGCGACATCGATTTTCAGGCTGGCACCCCAAGTCTTGACGGTCTGGAAGCGCACCTCTATCTGCAACGCCTGTCCCTTCTCAGCCTGCACGACCGTTCTTGTAGGTGTGGCCCGCCAGACGTGGTGGGTGAATTTCTTCTCCCCGTCGATATAAAGTTCGAAATGTCCTGTTCCCTCTACGTTCACCACATATTCGCCCGCCTCTTTGGGCGTGAACGTGGTCTGATACTTGGCAGAGAAATCATTTGTCTGTACACCCGGTGCGAAGTTGTGCATACCCGCCGTGGTGACGGCAATCGGTTTGTTGTAATATTCGGTGACGACGGGGTTCCCCTCCATGTTGACGTTGTTCCAGAAAGAGCCTTTCATACCCTTTTTGCCTTCGAAGGAACACTCCGAAGCCAAACGGCAGTCCATCACCATGTTGTAGGTTAAGTCGCAGCCGGGCATGTAGGCAACCTTTTTGTTCTTGGTCTTGATGCCTTCGAGAATGGTGACGGTGTGATTGGGTGTGCCGTTATAGTTGCCCCACATCATAGGCACGTTGTCGGCATTGGGACCTACGACCGCTATTTTCTCCGCATTTTTCCTCAGCGGCAACACATTGTTCTTGTTCTGCAAGAGCACGATGGTCTGGTGTGCCATATCGAGTGCAATCCGTTTATGCTCCTTCGACGACATGGCACTGTAGGGAATCTTGGCCCATTCCACAAGCGAGGGGTCGTCCATCTCACCGAGGTCGAAGCGCCCTTCCAAGAGGCGCACAACATGTTTGTCGACCTCAGCCTCTGTGAGGAGACCGCGGTGCACAGCCTCGGGAATGCTTCTATAAGCATAGGCACCGCCGCACTCCACATCGGTGCCAGCAAGCACAGCCTTGGCAGAAGCAGTGACCGGCGACGACGAACTCTTGTGAGACGTATAGAAATCGCTTACGGCCCCGCAGTCGCTGACCACAAGGTATGGGAATCCCCATTCATCGCGCAGGATTTGCTGGAGCAGGCGCTGCGACCCACAACAGGGATCGTCGTCGAGGCGTTGGTAGGCGCACATCACCTCACGCACCTTGGCATCCATCACCAGTGTCTTGAATGCCGGCATGTAGGTCTCCCAGAAATCACGTGGCGACACATCGGTGAGATTGGCTGAATGCCGTGTGTACTCCGGTCCGCTGTGCACGGCATAGTGCTTGGCACACGCCCACAACTTGCGGTACTTGGCCTCCTCCGGCCCCTGGAGTCCGCGCACCACCTGCGTGCCCATGACACTCGTCAGATAGGGGTCTTCGCCATACGTTTCCTGTCCCCTTCCCCACCTCGGGTCGCGGAAGATGTTCACGTTGGGTGTCCACACACTGAGGCTGTGGAACTTCTCATCCTCGCCACCGTCCTGGAACATACGCTTGTTGTATTGGGCGCGAAATTCCGTGCTGGCGACATCGAACACCTTGAAGAGCAAGGCTGGATTAAAGGAAGCCGCCATGGCGATAGGTTCTGGGAACACGGTGACATTGCCCATGTTGGCAGCACCGTGAAGCGCCTCGCTCCACCAGAAGAATTTCTTTATGCCAAGGCGTGGTATGGCCGGGCTTTCGTCCTGCATCAGCAGCGCTTTTTCCTCGAGGGAGAGTCGGCTGCAGAGGTCAACAGCCCGTTCATGGGCGCTGAGATTCGGGTCTTTGTAAGGCTGTGCCACGGCCATCGTCATGCCTAAGCACAGCATCATTGCAGCAAGTAGTGTCTTTTTCATCATATTTATTATTATTAAGGTGTCGTTTTTGTGAGTAAGGGGGCTGTAATGTCAGGGCTTGACAGGACGACCGGTCTTCGCACTCTTGCGGGCCGCATCGAGTATGCGCACCACCATCAGGTTGTTTTCAAGCGAACTGAGGTCGTAGGGAGGCAAGGAAATCTCCCCTCGCACCACGGCGCGCAAGAAGCGGAACGAATCGTTGTAAGGAGCCTGCAGGGCGGGAGCCTCGAAAGTACCGCTTTCGCGGTGGTCGATATACGTCTCCATCTTGGTGGGAGTCAGTTGGAAGATGCTACCTTTCGAGCCATAGACATACATATCCTTGCGACTCTTGGGCCAGCACCATGAGGCCATAATCTGTACCGTGCATCCGGGATATTCCACCACAATTGTGGCATCATCGTCGACATTAGGATACACCTGAGGCTTGTGTCGTTTCAGCACGGCATAGACGCTCTTCGGCGTCTGTCCTGCAAGGAGCCACGTGGCGAGATTGGTACCGTAGCATCCAAAGTCGACCACTGCCCCACCCCCGTTCAGCTTAGGGTCGGTGAGCCACTCGAGGAACATCTGGCTGCAACCTATTTCCTTCGGTCCCTCATGCCCGTCGTAGACATTAATGCGCAAGAGTTCGCCTATCTTACCCTCATTGATGAGTTGGTGTGCATACTGGTTGGTGGTATACCAAGTGGTTTCGTAATTGGTAAGCAGTTTGATGCCATATTTCTCCGCAAGGTTTGCCATCCGCAAGGCATCCTTGTAGTTGACCGCCAGCGGTTTCTCCACCATCACATGAATGCCGCGCGGGGCACAGGCCTCCACCACTGCCAGATGGTCGTAGATGCTGCCGTAAGCCACCACCACCTCCGGTTTCGTCTCATCGAGCATTTTCCCCAAGTCGGCATAGAAGAGATTGGGCGAGATACGTCCGGTCAAGTCGTTCTTGTTGCGATATTCGTCGCGCGGCTCTGCGACGCCCACCACTTGGAAGTCGCCACGGTTCAGACGTCGTACCACCTCGCCCAGATGGCCGTGTGTGACGCCGGCGACGCCCAATCGGAGGGGAGTCTCGTTGGTTGCACTTTCATTTTTTGGAGCCTGCGTCTGAGCGGCCGCTGTGGAACAAAGCATCAAAGCCATTCCCACCAATGAATACATGAATCTTCTCATATGGTTTAAGGTGTTTGTGTTTTTT
>CAJONT010000106.1 GCA_905235975.1 uncultured Prevotella sp. | reverse complement strand
GTCCTGCATCCGTTTGCCATAAGACTTCTTGTCCACCTTCACCACATTCTTCGTGGGGTTGGAGAGCATGTTCTTGGCATCTAAACGTTCGCCGGTAAGGCTGATTACTTCATGCACCATCATGCCCTTGCGGTCGTTGAGCTGCAAGGAGGCTTTCACCGACTTCGGACTCAGGTTCACGACAAAGAGCGACAACTCGCCGTTCTTGCGGTCTATGGTACACACGGTGTTGAGGGCATTCAAGTCATTTTCCACCGCCTGCGACACACTCTCTGTCTTCACAACCTCAGTCAGTGCGTTGGCACGGTATTCCTTGAGCGGATAGAACACGGTCTGGCGGATGGAGGTCTCATCGTTCACCATGATGGGAGCCAAGATGTTCACCATCTGTGCCCAGTTGGCCATCTCTACAAAGTCGGCACACCGGATAAGGGCGTTCATAAAGTAGGCGGTGGCAAGGGCGTGGCGCCATTCGTAGGTGTTGGTGGTGCCGTACGGAGGATCTTGCTGCTCCCAGAGTCCCCATTCGTCGACGGCCAACTTCACGGGCTTCGTGCGTACGGGGAAACGATACCACTTCTTCCAGGTCTTCACAGTGTCCTGTGTGTGCGCCTTGATTTCACGGTCGAACTCGTGAAGGCGTTTTTCCACCCTGTCGATACCTCGGAAGATGGAGTAGGGCGAACGGCGGTCGGTGCCTACATAAGCGTGATACGATATGTAGTTGATGGCTCCGTCGAGACCTTTCAGCACAATCTCGTTCCATTCGGGTGAGTTGCCCTCGCCGTCGGCTATCAGCTCAATGCTGGGGTCGGTCAACTTCATCAGCTTGATAAAGTGCCACATGTCGGTCACATACTTGTGAGGGTCTTGGTGGCGACCGGCATCGGGTTCGGCGGCCTCTTCATTTCCCAAAGCCCAATATTTCACATTGAAAGGCTCTGGATAGCCGTGGCTGCGGCGAAGATTGGCATAGTAGGTGTTCTCCGTACCATTGCAGTATTCCACCCAGTTGGCTGCCTCATCGGGTGAACCTGTGGCAATGTTTACCACAAGCACCGGCTCACAGCCGATGGCACGGCAATATTCGATGAATTCGCACGTGCCGAACTGGAAGGTATTGATACCGCCCCAGATAAGGTTCTTGCTCGGTCGGCGCTGGTCCTTCGGACCCACTCCGTCCATCCAGTGGAAGGTCTTCACAAACGTGCCGCCCGGGAAACGTATCATCGTGGGGGCAAGTTCCTTGGCTTTCTCCAATACATCCTGACGTATACCGTTGGCATCCGACAAGGGGGAGTTGGCATCGTAGATGCCGCCTTCTATGTCGCGACCCATATATTCGATAAACTGTCCAAAGATGTAGGGCGAAGCTGTGCCAAGACTCTGGTTCGTCTGGATGTTGATTTTGTTGTCTTGTGCCGGAAGTTGACAGACTGTCAACAGCGTGACGGCCAATGTTGCAATGAATCTCATAGTTTCACTTTTACTTGTTTGGTGGGGATATTCCAACCCTTCACCACCATCGAGTCGGCACGCTTCGGTGCAGAAGCGGCGTCGATGCGCACGGTCTTCTTCTCGCCAGGCATAAGGGTGAAAAAGTTGTCGGTCATAAAGCAGGGCTTCAGGTTCTTGCCGTCGGCATCCTTCATCTGCAGTTGCAGGAAGAAGGCTATCGTGCGGCCCGTGTTCTTGATTTCTACCTCTGCGGTCTGGTTGCCTACCGATTTCACCTTGCTCGTCACCTTGGCCTGGGGCATGTCGGCAAGCGATTCGAAACCGGAGGAACAGGGACCTGTAAGGGTGGTCCTGCCTTCATACTTGTCGTTCGAGCGCCAATAGAAATTGCTGCCTACTTCCTCTCCCTTCGCATTGAAGAGACGGAGCTTGATGAAGTGTACCTGGGTGAGGTTGTCGGGGAAGTTCACCTTCACGACATCGTTGGCCACGCCGTCGGATGCTACGTCTACCTTTGCTTCCTGGCTCCACACCAAACGGCTGTTCAGATCGTACACGCCAACCGTGAGGCGCAGGCCGCGGGCTTCTTCATAACGACCGTTCACCACTGATACAGTGTTCTTCAGATAGTCAAACTGCGGATGCAGCGGCTCAAGGGCGTTCTGCGTGTGGTACAGTGAGGCGGTAGGCTCAAGGGTGTAGTCCCACATACGACCGCAGACTTGCCACACCGGGCAGTTGTGATACCAGAACAGCAGACCGGAGGTGTAGCGGTCGCCGTAGTTCAGCTTGTTGTAGCTCCAGGTCTCCCAGATGCTCTTCGAGTTGATGGCGCCGAGCAGCTGACCTTTCTTGGCATATTCATCGATGTTGGAGGAGGCTCCGTAGTGGTCGGTCAACTCCTTGTACATCGTCGTCATAAGATGGAAACCGCCGCCGTCGTGGTAGTCCCACACTTCCTTGTTGATGGGCCAAAGGTCCTTCTCGTCCATAATCTCATGGAGGGTCTCAGCGATAGGAAGGGTGGGGGCACCGTATTCGGGATTGAAACCGTCGATGCGGCTGCCACGGTCGGAAGCTGTGTTCTCGTAGTTCTGCATGGGGTTCACCTGCTTGTAGGGACTGCCGTCGTGCACACCATCACACTCCGACTGCATCTGATAGCCGCGTGTGGGGTCAAGACTGTGTATCAAGGCCCTGGCTCCTGCCATCTCCGTGCTCTCGTTCGACGATACGTAGTAGGCAAGCGACGGGTGGTTGCGAAGACGCTTCACCGTGGCCTCTACATTGGAGAGGTAGAGCGGACCGTCGACGGGATGCTTTGAGTCGCCGCTCATCCAGAACTCCTGCCATACAAGGAAGCCCATCTCATCGCACAACTGGAAGAAATAGTCGCTCTCGGCAATGCCGCCGCCCCACATGCGTATCAGGTTGATGCCCGTCTGCTGGGTGTAGCGAAGCTCGGCATAGGTGCGGGCTTCATCGCTGCGAAGCATGGCCTCTGGAATCCAGTTGGTGCCATAGACGAACAGCTTGTGACCGTTGACATAGAACTGGCGCGACTTGTCGGGCGTGTTCTGGTCGGATACAATCTCGCGGATGCCGAAACGGGTGGTCAGACTGTCGGAGACCACGTCCTTCATCTTCACATGCAGCTTCAGGTCGTAGAGGTTCTGGGGACCTTTGTGGATGGGCCACCACAGACGCGGATTGTCAATCACCAACTGCTTGAAGTCATTCGGAGTGAACTCCACAACGCTTGTCTCACCGCGGAACAGGGTGACGGGACGGGAGAAGGTGATGCCTGTGCCCACAATCTCGCCTTCCACTTCGCAGCGGGTCTCACGCAGCATCGTGTTGTGTACTTCCACACTCACCGTCTCTTCTGCACGGTCGTAAGTGCTGTTGAGCTTCGACTTCACAAACGGATGACGCAATGTCACACCGCCCGTGGCATAGATGCTCACACTGCGCCAGATACCGGTGTTGCGGTCGCGGATGCCATCGTCGAAGGTGAAGTCCCAGCCTACACTCATCAGCATCGTCACATTCTCGCCTATCGTGCCGTCGCCGCCGTTGCAGAACTCACCGGGGGCACCCCAAGGCTTCTGGCGTGTGGTGCCGGGAATGTCTACTGGGAATACCTTGATGGCAAGGGCATTCTGGCCGCCTATCTTTACCCAGTCGGTGATGTCGATCACGGCAGGACGGAACATACCGGCCATGACCGTGGCAAGATGACCGTTCACCCACACTTCCGCACGGTAGTTGATGCCTTCTACATTCAACCATACCACACGGTCCTTGTAGCTGTTGGGTACTTCAAACTCTGTACGGAACCAGTAGGTGTAGAAGTCCCTTCCCTTATTGGCAAGATCGGGAATCACCCCCTTGTCAAGCTTGTTGTTCAAACCATAGTAGGGCTCGGGGTACACACCGTTAGCCACAAGATTATTGAGCACGGTGCCAGGTACAGTGGCGGGCTGCCAACCTGTCGGTTGGTAGCCCGCTGTGGATATTTGCTCTGCCGATGCCTTCTCACTGTCGGCCTTTACCATCGTCCAAGTTCCACCATCTTTGCTGTCCAAATAGATGTGACCATCTGGACGGTAGAGGTTCTTGGGCTGTGCCGATGCGGTGAGCAGGCATTGGAACAGAACAAATAGAATAGATAGTCGCTTCATCATCAGTTGACCGTTACTTCCATCACTTCGCTGTAGTTGATCTTACCTTCTGTCCTTGCACCTACGCGCAGGTAAATCTTGTTGCCGTTCGACTTAATCTTATACTGATAGTCCTTGAAGTTGGATTCCTCGTCAAGATTGAAGGTTATAGAGCCAGAAGTATCGGAGACTGTCTTCTTGCCGGCCTGATTGGCACCGCCATTGTCAACACCGGGAGCGTAGTTCCAAATACCGTACACTTCACTCACCTGATAGTTGGCCTTGCTCGGAGTGACCTTGTAGTTGATGGTCACTATCCTGCCAGAGGCTGTGGCAGAGGCTTCAATACGGGCCATGGGAGTAGCCGTAAGGTCAAATGTGGTCTGACCGCTAACTTTCACAGTGCCCTCAGGATTCTGCTCAAACGGTCCCTCTGCCACTACAAGGTAGTCGCAGTTGAACACCTGTGAGTTCTCAAATGTACCGTCCTGCTTTGCATAGAAGTCTACCGATTGGGAGGCGTTGGTACCTTGCTCGTAGAGACGGATAATCACACCGCCTGAACCCTGCACGGGAAGTGGAATAGGCTGGCCGGTAGAAGCATCGAGAATGCGGCCTTTGATACCACCGTTGGGAGCATCGTAGTTGTCAAGCTCGTCAAGACAGCTTGTCAGACACAGACTGCAGAGAGCCAGGATTAAAAAACCTATCTTTTTCATGTTAATTTCTGATTTAATTGATTAATTCGTGTAGCCAGGATTCTGAACAAGCTTCGGGTTAGAGTTCATGTCGCTCTGGTTGATTCTTGTGTAGTAGTTCTTCTCCTGGAATATGCGGAGACGCTTCGGAGTGTGGTCGCCACGCTCGTAGATATAGGTGTCGTCGGCCATGTTGTACCAGGGATAGAGTCCGGTACCGCGGAAGTTGTTGAGACCCACGGGGGCATCCTTGTCGGCAAGACGCCAACGACGCAAATCCCAGAAACGATGACCCTCAAAGGCCAACTCAACGCGGCGCTCGTGACGCACCTTGTCAAGGTCGATGTTGTTCAGCTTCACAATGCCTGCACGTTCGCGAATCACGTTCACTGCTGTAAGAGCGGCTGAGGCATTGCCTGTCTCCATAGAGGCTTCGGCAAGGTTAAGATACATCTCGGCCAAACGGAAGATTACCCAAGGTGTCGACGACTGACCCATGTTCACATTGGTCAACGTCTCGTCGAAGAACTTCTTCTGGTAGAAACCGGTCTTCGAAGCATCACCGGCATCAGCACCACCGTCGGTTCCTGACACAAAGTAGGGCTTGCCGTCGATGGTCACCGTGTTGGCTGCCACCTGGTCGGGCTGTGCCACTGCGGGATAACGGGTGCCGTCGGGACCAATGTAACCGCGCAGCCAACTCATATAGGTGTCCTTAATCGGGGAACCGGGCACGTAAATAGAACCGAACATACGGGGATCCTTGTCCTTGAACACATCAATAAGGTTCTTGAAGTGGATGGGCTGGCCGTTGTCGTCGTTCAGCTTCAGCGTGCCCTCTGAACCGTCTACATATTCATAGGCTTCAACCAGTTCGAGCGTCGGTGCAATACCGCAACCCCAACCACCGGCACGGTGTGAGAACGGAGCATTTCGCTTGTCCCAGTCATGACCCTTACCGCCGGCCACGTTGTACTGCTTCTGGAAGATGTACTCGTCGTTGTCGCCATTGGTCGTCTTCGTAAAGATGGAGGCGAAATTGTCTCCTTTTATCTTCAGAGAGAACACACCCGATGAAATCACCTGGTTGGATGCTTCAATACTTGTCTGGAAGAACTTGTTGGCACTGCTGCTGGGAATACCTACCAGACCGTCGAGCTGTACCTTGCCGTACTTGGCGATGGAACCGGCGTAGAGGGCGGCACGGGAGACAAGGGCAAGGGCCGACCACTTGGTGGCACGGTATTTCACAGAGGCATCGCGGGTGGAAGGCAGGTCCTGAGCGGCTGCCTGGCACTCGGTGATGATGAAGTTGTACACATCTTCCTCTTTGTCACGAGGCACCATCAGTGCGTCCAGATTGTTCGGATCGTACTCCTGGGGAGCTGAGATAATGGGCACACCGCCATAGCGCTTCACAAGCGTGAAATAGTGGAAGGCACGAAGGAATCGCACTTCACCAATCAAGGCCTTCTTCTCTGTTTCGCTCAGACCCTGTGCCTCTTCCAACTGGGCAAGGAAGTCGTTGCAGTTACGGATGTGATTGTAACGGTCGGAGAAAGTGGTCTCAAAAATATTGTCCTCATAGGTATAGCTCTTGTTGTAGTCATCAAACAAGTCTTCCTTTTGGAATGAACCCTGGGCATCGTCAGAGGCTGACGACAGGTTGACAAGTCTCCACTGCTCCCTCCACCAATAGTTGAGGTCTTCAGTCTGGAGTCCGTCGTAAAGCTTCACCAACACACCGTTGATCAGTTTGGGATCCTGCCACACCTTTTCAGGAGTGATAAGGTCGAATGTCTCTTTGTCCAGATAGTCAGAACATGATACAGACGTACTCGCAAGCAGTACACCGACAGCTATGTTCCTTATAATATATAATTTCTTCATAATCCTTATTTATTAGAATGTTAAGTTTGCACCAAAGTTAATGGTCTTCTGCTGAGGATATGCATAGAATGCATTGTTGTCATACTCTGGATCCATATATTTCATGATGCCCTTCCGGCTGGTGAAGGTAAGGGTGTTGAAACCGTTGGCGTAGATGCGCAGCTTCTCAATGCCTATGCGGCTCATCCATTTCTTCGGGAAGGTGTAGCCAATCTCGATGGTCTTCAGACGGAGATAGTCGGCGTCTGCACGTGTCCAGGTGCTGCTGAGGGTGTTGTCGAGATATCCTGTCGGACGCAATGCCGGCATCTTGCCGGGTATCCACTCGCTGGCGGGATCGCTCGGGTCTACACGGTGCCAGCGGTCGAGCCACATGGTAATACCGCTACCAAGACCCTGCTGGATGAACGGATACATGAAGTTTCCTGTCATGAATACCTCATGGCCGGCTGCACCCTGAAAGAAGATGGTAAGGTCTAAGTCCTTCCAAGAACCGGAAAGATTCAAACCGTAGTACATCTGAGGTGTGGTGCTGTGACCGATGGGCTGCTGGTCTTTGCTGTCAATGATACCGTCGTGGTTCCAGTCTTGATATTTCAGGTCACCAGGCATCAGCGACTTGTTGCCGTTGCCGTCCTGGATGGGTGAGTTCAGAATCTCTTCATAGCTCTTGAACTGGCCTTCGCATACATAACCCCACTGGATGCCCTTCACACGGTAGCTGCTGTTGTTGCGCCAGTTGTCGTACATGTTGGTAGGATCGGCACGCTCCACATAGCGGTTGTAGTTACGGGTGGTAGAGAAGTTGGCACGCACGTCGTAGGTGAAGTCACCTATCTTATTGTGGTGGCCTAACACAATCTCAAAACCTTTGGTCTTGTCGGAGTTCAGGTTCTCCTGAGGCAGGGAACGACCGAAGGTGGTGGGCAACGTGAGCAGACGGTTGGCCAACAGACCATCGCGCTTGCGGACGAAGTAGTCGAACTCGATGCTGAACAAGCCCTGGTAGATGGAGGCTTCAAAACCGATGTTGGATGTGGTCGACTCATACCAGGTCAGACTGGTGTTGGGAAGACCCTTGTCGCTCACACCGTTGGTCAGACCGCCAGTGCCAAGCACGTAGTTGCCCGACGGATAGTTGTAACCTGCAAGATACTGATAAGCGGCGAAATCACCCTCATCACCAATCTTACCATAAGAACCTCTGATCTTCAGGTTGTGCACCATGGGAAGGGCTTCCTTGAACCATTTCTCCTCAGAAATACGCCAACCCAGCGATACGGCGGGGAAGAAGCCCCAACGCTCTGACGGGTCGAACTTGTAGGAACCGTCGTAGCGGAAACTGAACTCAACGAGATACTTGTTGTCGTAAGCGTAGTTGAAACGGCCTACAAGACCTTCATGGGCTGATTCGTATGCGTTACCATCGTTGTTCTTGTTGGTGTTGTCACCGGCGTGGAGCTGATCGATGGCGCTTACCGTGAACTCACGGTAGCCGCGAACCCAGTCGTTACGGTCGTTGTAGAACTCCCACAGCAACATAGCACCCACATCGTGCTTCTCGGCAAAAAGGTGGCTGTAGTTCAACGAAATCTGGCCGTTGGGCTTGAAGTAGTTGGTCGAGGTGGTCGTCAGTTTTGACACGGGGAAGGAAACAGCCTGGGTATAGGTGTCGGTAGCCTCATTATAGGTGTACTCGTAGAATTCCTTCTGCCATACACGGTCATACTGGTTGTTGTAGTCGTAGGAGAATAATCCTTTGGCCGACAGTCCCTCTACCCAGGGTATGTTCCAGTTGATGATGGCGGTTCCGTTGAACTCGCGGCGGTCGCGGCGGTTGTAACCGGCATTGTCCTTGTCCATCCAGTGCACAGGGTTACCGGCATCACCGGCCTTGCCCCAATACTCGGGATTGTTGTTCGCATAAATGGTGCTGTTAGGAAGTGCCATCTGAAGCACGCGCTCCAGTTCCCTGTCGCCATAAGGCTTGTTACGGGTGTCAAGACGACCGGCTATCTGAAGGTCGAAGGTAAGACCCTTGGCCACCTCTGCGCTCAGGTTGGAACGTACGTTGTACTGGTTGTAGTTGAAGCCGTTGGAACGGTAGATACCGTTCTGGATGGTCGTACCAAACGACACATAGTACTTCACTTTCTCAGAACCTCCGGATACGCTCAAGTTATGATAGGTGGAGGGAGCGTTCTTGCGAACAATCTCGTCATACCAGTCGGTACAGCCGATGCCCTGCTTGTACTGCTCAAGCAACTCGTCGGAGTACGACGGGGGCAGACCGATGTTCTGCTGGGCTTCATTGTAAAGGGTGGCATATTCATAACCATTGTAGAATTCGGGGAAACGGGTCGTGTTGGAGAATCCTACATAACCGTTGTACTCGAATTTCGGCTTGCTTGTCAAACCACCTTTTTTCGTGGTCACAAGGATTACACCGTTGGCACCCTTGAAACCGTAAACGGCTGCAGATGCATCCTTCAGAATACTAATCGACTCAATGTCGTTGGCATCAAGAAGGGCGAAGTTGCGCTCCACACCGTCCACAATGACAAGTGCGCTGCCGAAACCGCGGATATCAATGCTGGCGGCATCGTCACCAGGGGTACCGTTACGCTGTACGGCACGCAACCCCGGAAGCTTACCGGCCAATGTGTTCGTCACGTTCGGGGTCTTCACAGTCGTGATTTCTTTCGACTGGATGGAGGCTACTGAACCGGTCACCGAGGCACGGCGCTGCACACCGTAACCTACGACCACCACTTCGTTGAGGTTGTTCAGGTCTTCTTCCAACGTGATGTTGAAGTTTGTCTTACCCGATACCTTCACCGTCTTGGTGATGTAACCGATGTAGGAAATCTGAACGGAAGAGTTGCTGCCCACAGACAGACGGAAGTTACCGTCAATGTCGGTCACAGCACCGTTGGACGTGCCAACCTCTACAACACTAGCACCGATAATGGGTTCGCCATTGGCATCTACGACGTTACCGGTCACAACTTTTTTGTCGGCATTCTGTTGTGTCACCATGCTCGTTCCCTCAGCGTCGGGCATTGCCGTCGCTTTGCCGAATGATGCCACACACAACGCCAACACACTTAATCGGAGTATAGGGATAAACCCTTTGCTGACTCCTAAGAAATTCGTTCTGTTGTTCATTGCTACGTTTTTAATTGTTAATAAATTATGTTTAGGTACAATCTCTCGATTCTAGTCATAAACGAACTTAAAGAATTGTTAACGATAGCAAAGATATATCAATTTGGTTTCTTTTAGTTTAGTATTTGTGCCGTTTTATGGCATTAGGACAAATTTGGCACAACTTAATACAACCACCTAAGTGTATCGCGTTGGTTTGCATTTATCAGCATGCCGGCTTTCCTGTGGTCGAAACGCACCTTCTCCGTGGTAAAGTCGGGTGTGTTGAACGACCATGTGGCTTCGGTGTAGTATCTGTCGGGATTGCGCTGAGGCAGCAGGAAGGGCTTGGAAGCGTGCCCCGAGGCATCGACGTGTGTGAGGTAGAGGTTGCTGTACAATCCTGTCTCACGGCGGGAGGTGAAGACCAACCAACGGCTGTCGGCACTCCAGTTGTGGTAGCTGCCTTCTGCCGACGCATTCTCCATCAGATGGCGCTCGCCCGTGGTGAGGTCGAGCATCCATTGCCTCGCCTCGGGATGCCACACAGAGAAATAACCGTAGTCGGTCTCTGTGTAGACAAGGTAACGTCCGTCGTACGACGGACGGGGCCAGGTCGCGCTCTTTCCTTCGGCCGACAGACAGACCAAGGTGTCGACGGTATCGCCGAAGGTACCTCGTTCGGCATCAAAGGCTATGCGGCACAGGTCATAACGCTGATTCTGGTAGTCATCAGGCATGGTGACGGTCTTGCCGGTGATGTAATAGAGCCATTTGCCGTCGGGCGAAAAGGCAGGGGCGTTCTCGCTCCATGCACTGTCGCGCAACTGGGGGCAACTGAACAGCGCCTTCTTTTGTAAATCGAGAATCACGATGTCCGACTTGTCGTCGTACACCTCAATGCCTTTGGCGGCATTCTCTGTGAAGCCCTGGTGGGTGGCATTGGTGCTGTAGGCGCAGTATCTGCCGGAGGGATGCCAATAGGGATAGACACAGGCACCCATCGTGCTGTCGGTTTTCGTGTTCAGCCATGTGCGCTCCTCGCCCGACTGCAGGAAGGTGCCGCCGTGGAGGCCTCTCACATGGAGCGTCATCTGGCTCGGGTTGGTGCGGTTGCTGACGTGGCAGTTCAGGCACATACCGGTCACTTGCGTGTTCTCAAGGATGGCAAACTCGTCGAAATTGGACAGGTCGCGCTGGTAGATGCCCATGCTGCTGTAGGTCTCGTAGCCGGGGGCGATGCGACGGTAGGTCAGTCCCCACGCCTCTAAGTCGTCGTCGCTCACATAGATGGGGAAGGGGATGTATTCCATCCATTTGCCGTCGGCATAGGCATAGGTGTGCACGTCAAGACGGCCTCCCTTGTTGGCTTCCAACAGGTGGCGCCACTCTTTTAGGTCGAAGTCGGCATAGTGGCCGCTGGCTGTCATACTGCCCTCACGGCTGCCTTTCACTTCCACATACACCTTCTCGGCACCCCTAACGGCGAAATTCAACGGGGCTATGCCGGTGGGTATGGTCACTTCTTGGTAGTCGGGCCAAATCTCCGGAAGGGTGTTGGTAGATACTGTGTCATGGGGCTTACGGTTGCAGCCGGCAGATACGACGAGAAGTGCGGCCACTCCTATTATAATATAATAAACTCTTTTCATTTGGTTAACTGTTTCCAAGCGTAGAGATATTCGGATGCCACAACATTCGTGGGATCTTTCTGACATAACGTCTCCAACCATCGGCCGGTTTCGTCAAAAAACACCATGTCGTCTGATTGGATTTGGTGGGTGCGCATCGTGGCAAACTCTGCGGCTTGGTCCACGGTGCCGTTTTCAATCAAAGCAAGTGCCGAGGCGGCCCACCGCGAATAGTACAGCGAGTGGGTCAGCAGGGTAAGGTATTTCTTTGCTGTCTGCAAGTTGTCGCCTATGATGTTCGTCTTGGCAAGCATCACCATGCAACGACCGCTCTTGCGATGGGAGGGGATGGACTCCTGCAATTCGAAAGCGGCGCGCTTGGCAGTTTCTGTCATGCCGATATGGTAATAGGCTTCAATGGCACAGAACGGGGCTATGCGCTCCTGGCCGGTGTCACACAGTAGCCCATATACGCCTTGTTGCGGATATTGATCAAGGTGCGAGTGCAGTAAACCCCTTTCGGCAAGGGCCAGATTTTGGGGGATGAGGAGAAGGGGATGGCGACTGGGCGAATGGGATGCACGGGCTATGAGCTCGTCCCACTGACCGTAGCGGGCCATCTGGTCGTAGGCAAAAATTTCTTCTTGCTCAGGACGGATGGTGTTTCTAATCACAATGACGGCAGTGACGGCAACTGCCAGGCTGCAGGGTATCGTAAACCATTTCTGTTGCAGGACTTTCCATCTTCCTGCGATATCTGTAAGGGGGAAGGCCAACAACACGGCTATATAGGTCCATTTTATGTTTCCTGTGTAAGTCATGTCGTTGATGCCAAGGAAGAGACGGTCTGTAGGATAGGCAAAGATATAGGTGGCAAGCCAGGGAATCAGCAGACAATATATCAGGCTGACGATTTTCGCATAGACGGGCATTTTGGCAGTGGCTGGATTCAACAGCACACACAGCAGAAACACAAACACGCCGCACCCTGACAGATAGTAGGTGACAGGAATCAATATCAACAGGAGGATGAATTGCCACATGGTTTTCTGCGGGACGGCGTTGATGTAAATATGGTAGATGGCCAATGCAATCAGCAGGGCACAGGGCAACTGGAGCGACAGCTTGCACAGACAAAACAGGGCTACGACAGGGATGAGCCGCTTGCTCAGTTCTGTCAGCATGGCATATACGGCTATCATCATGAAGGCTCCCAAAATGGGCTGGAAATAGAACTGGGTGAACAG
>CAJONT010000105.1 GCA_905235975.1 uncultured Prevotella sp. | reverse complement strand
CGACACGCTCTACGTATGCAAGGGCGGCACCATCGACAATGCCGATCAGGTGCTGATGACCACCGGAAAGGGTCTCCTTGTGCCGCGTTTCTTCTTCATGGCCATCCTCTGCAAAAACAGCCAAGGTTACAAAGCACTTGCCTTTTGGGCGGAACACGTGAACCGCACAAGTAATGCCAACGACAACCTCTACTATTATACCATCTCCATCGACGAACTGGAAGAGCGCACCGGAATCGACTTCTTCTGCAACTTGCCCGATGACAAGGAGAAAGAAGTGGAG
Source organism: uncultured Prevotella sp. (assembly GCA_905235975.1). Classification (GTDB taxonomy): domain Bacteria; phylum Bacteroidota; class Bacteroidia; order Bacteroidales; family Bacteroidaceae; genus Prevotella. Next base: position 3,437 of record CAJONT010000105.1, on the reverse strand, counting down.
CGCGCGGTCTATCCTGCCGCTTGGGGACTGAAACCCTGACCTCATGCTACGCCGCACCGCACTGTTTCTCTGCCTGGCACTGGCTCTGCTCACCGCAGCCTGCCACGACAATGCCCACCGAGAGCGCAACTCCGCCTACTTCTGGAGCACGACCTTCGGACTGGACAGCACACAGCGCGCCTTCATCAAAGCCCATCATATAGCGCGCATCTACCTACGTTATTTCGACGTGGTGGTGGATGCGAGCGGGCAACTCATGCCCAATGCTTCGGTGCGTTTCGAGAGCGGACGTCCGCAGGGCGTGGAAATCGTGCCCACCGTGTTCATCGTGAACAACTGCCTGCAGCATGACGTCAGCCAGCTCGACTCACTCATCCTGCAGCGTGTGCTACAGATGAACGAGACGCACGACATAGACAGCGTGAGCGAACTGCAGATAGACTGCGACTGGACGTTCCGCAGCCACGACAAATACTTCCAGCTGCTGGAGCGCCTGCGCACGCGTGCCGCACAGCAGGGTCTGCGCCTCTCCGTCACCATCCGCCTGCATCAGTTGGCAGAAGCACCCCCTCCCGTAGACCACGGCGTGCTCATGATGTACAACACGGGCGACGTGAGCGACCCCGACCACAACCCCATCCTCGACATGGAGGTGGCCAGTCCTTACTTGCGTCACCTCTCCGGCTACCGTCTGCCGCTGAGCGCCGCCTATCCCGCCTTCAGTTGGGACCTGCTGTTCCGCGGTCGCCGCTTCGTGGGTATCATGCACAGCCGCGACGAGTATCCTGTGACCGACGGCGACACCATTATGCACCGCTCAGCCCCCCTTTCTACGGTGAGGGAGGCGAAGGCTGCCGTGGACCGGCTCTCTCCCCATGCCAACGACGAGATAATTCTTTTCGACATCAGTCCAAACAATTTACAAAACATTAAGAAACACCACTATGAAGAAATTTATCATCCTTAGTATTGCCCTCCTGTGGCACGGCACCGCGCTGTTGGCCTGCGGTGAGTATACTACGCACAATGCCTACCTGTTCAGCGTGTTCTCGCGCGACTTGATGAATCCCAACCTCTTCAAGAACCGCACCGATGAATTCTGGAAACAATACACCAACGGCGCCGTCAGCGAATACCAATGGAGCAAGGAAGAAGTGTACGAAATCGCCAAGCAGAAAGGCGACACTGAAATGACGCACTATCTGGACCTGCTCAACCAGTACCTTGACATCTGTGGTGAGCTGCAGGAAACATGGAGCTACCCCACCAAGGAAGAACTGCAGCAGCGCAAAATCACCCTGCTGAACATACTGAAGGCCGGTCGTGAATACAGCGGCACCCGATTGAAGGGTCAGTATGCCCTGCTGCGGATGCGTGCCAACATGCTGTTGGGCAATCACATGGACAATGTGACCTATTGGGAGCAGACGGGCAGCAAGCAGGATGCCAGCGTCTACCGCGACATGATGGAGAACATCTATGCCGGTGCCCTGCTCCACCTGAACCAGCGCACCAAAGCCTGCGAAATCTATGCCAAGCAGCAAGACATGGTGAGCATCAAGTGGGCAATGCGCAAATACCGCAACCTGGCGGGCATAAAGACCATCATGAGCGAGAATCCCCACTCTGCCGTCATGAACTTTCTGGTGCAGGACTTCGTGAACAATGCGCAAGAGACGATGGACACCGAAGAGGAATTCCTGGAAGACATCGATGCCCGACCCATCAAACAGAACGAGATCAACGACTTCATCCTCTACGCCCAGCATGTAGTGGACAAGAAGCTCACCGAAACACCCGCCCTGTGGCTTGCCGCCATAGGCGAACTGCTCTGGATGCAGAACAAGGATGCCGAGGCGATGAGCGTACTGGACAAAGCCGTAAAGGCCAACGGCACGCCGCGCATGAAAGACAATGCCCGCGCCATCCGCATGGTGGTCTCTGTGCGTCGGTCGAAGATGGACAAGAAATACGCCAACTGGCTTGCCGGTGAACTGAAGTGGCTGATAGGGAAAATAGAGGAAGAAGCAGGTCCCCGCCCCACCAACCCCGACTACGATTATTACGGCAAACTCACTTACAACCACTACTACGACGTAATGGAACGCTTAATGTACAACAACCTTGTACCCAAATACGACCAAATAGGCGACAAGAACAATGCTGCGGCCTGTCTCTTCATGGTGGAACACTACCATGAGTGGCTCAATGTCCCGATAGATGAGGGCGGATGGAATGGAGGTTATTCGACCGACTATTTCATCTATTTAGACATGAAAATGAGCACCGACCAACTGGTGGCCTTCAAGGAATGGGTAAGCAAGTCGCCCGCCAATGCCTTAGAGCAGTTCACCAAGCCTTACTGCGTGCATACAGACTATCTGAACGACCTCATCGGTACGCGCTACATCGCCGATGCCGACTTCTCAAAGGCCATCGACTACCTGAAGCAGGTGCCTTTGGATTTCTTAAACCAGCAGAACATCAGCTGGTACATGGCCAACCGCAAGTACAACGTGGCACGGTGGCTGAAGCGTCAGGCTGATGATGAAAAAGACGAAGTGACCGAAGGACCTGGGCATGGCACCTTCACCTCCAACCCCAAGTTAGACTTCTGCCGCGAGATGCTCGACATGGAACAGTCTATCGGCACTGCCAACACCGAGACCCGCACCCGTATGGCCTACGAGCTGGCCGTACGATACTTCCAAGCCTCCCATGAGGGTGAATGCTGGTGGCTCACGCAGTATGGCTGCAGTGTGTACGACACCATACGCAACGACCGCGTCAACCTGATACAGCGCACCATCGACTATCTGCAGCAGAGCAAGCAGAGCTCCGACTTCACCATCCGCCAAAACAGCTACTATGCCCTTGCCTACATACCCGACGATCCTTGGGCAGAGTTTGGTTACGACTGGCAGTTGAACAAGGACATCATCAAGCCGCTGCGCAATTCAAGGCAGTACAAAGCCCTTGCCGAGCTCGACACCTTTGAGCGCAACAACCGCGGCCGCACCGCGAAGTATGTAAGCCAGTGCGATGTGCTGGATATGTTTAGGGAAGCGAATTAAGCCCCAACCACTCCCTACGAATTGTGCCTTGCGGACAGCCGCAAGGCACAATTCGTAGGGGGCGCTACTTGACCCTTGTAAAGGTAAATTGGTCTGTCTCCAAATTGTCGGTGGTTTTCATGGTGCCGGAGAAGGTCTTGTCGTCGAGGCTATAGGGCCAGACCACCATTTCGCGGTCGTCGAACTTCATGTGGATGACGGCATCCTTTCCTGTGTCCACGTACCATGTAAAGTAGGCCTTCTGAATCACTTTGCCGTTGCCGTCGTAGTCGGTTTCGGTGCCGGTGCCGTTGAGCGTGTTGCGGCGGTACTGCGCCATCACCAACGAGGCGGTGTAGAGACCCGTGTAGTGGTGGCCGGCAT
>CAJONT010000104.1 GCA_905235975.1 uncultured Prevotella sp. | reverse complement strand
TCAGGAATACATACTTGCTCATTTGCTGCATCCGCCACATCAGGTCGGTCTTGTCGATGTACACATATCCTTTCCCTATTATTTCAGAGAAAGTCTGTATGCCCACGGGGTAGCGTCGTTGCGGTATGGGAGAATTCATGGTCGCTAATGTATCTTGGTTGCTATTCGGCGGCTAAGTTAGCAAAAATAATCCTTACTTCAAAACATAATTTATATTCTTTCTTTCCAGTTTCCCTCGATTTTTGATTTGCAATCCGAAACCATCCCCACAAAACCCCACAAATGCAATCAGCACCTCAACCCTATAGACAGCCGGAAAAACGTTGATTTCCCCACCAAATGATTAGAAAAAAACACCTGTCACGTTACGCAAACAAAAGTAAAGCGGATAAATAATCAGTTTAATAATTCTTAATTTATTATTATTTAGAGATTTTTTTGTGCCCAATACTTTTGAATGTTGTAATTTTGTACCACCAAAAGAGCGACCCCCTACACCGGGGCGCAAAAAGTGTGATAAACTAACAACAAAATACAGCATTTATGGCAGAATCAATCGACATCCGTGAACTGAACCTGCGGATTGAACAGCAGAGCGCTTTCGTCACCAACCTTACCATGGGAATGGACCGCGTTATCGTGGGACAGAAACACCTGGTAGATTCATTACTCATAGGCCTGCTCAGCGACGGACATATACTGCTCGAAGGTGTGCCCGGACTGGCCAAGACACTGGCCATCAAGACGCTCGCACAGCTCATCGACGCTAAATACAGCCGTATACAGTTTACACCCGACTTGCTGCCCGCCGATGTGGTGGGTACCATGATCTACTCACAGAAAGATGAGAATTTCCATGTGAAGAAAGGTCCCGTCTTCGCCAATTTCGTACTCGCCGATGAAATCAACCGCGCCCCCGCCAAGGTGCAGAGCGCGCTGCTCGAAGCCATGCAGGAGCATCAGGTCACCATCGGCGAAAACACCTTCGTGCTGCCTGACCCCTTCCTCGTGATGGCCACACAGAACCCCATCGAGCAGGAGGGTACCTACCAGTTGCCCGAGGCTCAGGTAGACCGTTTCATGCTCAAAGTGGTGATCGACTATCCCACCCTGCAGGAGGAGAAGCTCATCATACGCGAAAACCTCCACGGTAGTCTGCCGGAGGTGAAACCCGTCACAACCGCCGAGGAAATCATGGCCTCGCGCGCCGTCGTAAGACAGGTGTATATCGATGAAAAGATTGAACAGTACATCGCCGACATCGTCTTCGCCACTCGTTTCCCCGACCGCTACGGACTCGCCGAACTGAAAGACATGATTACCTTCGGCGGTTCGCCTCGTGCCAGCATAAGCCTCGCCAAGGCCGCCCGCGCCTATGCCTTCGTGAAACGCCGCGGCTATGTGGTGCCCGAAGACGTGCGCGCCGTGGTGCACGACGTGCTGCGCCACCGCGTGGGACTCTCCTACGAGGCTGAGGCCAGCAACGTGACAAGCGAGGAAATCATCAGCCGTATCATCAACAAAGTGGAGGTGCCTTGATGGACACTACGGATATACTGAAAAAGGTCCGTCAGATAGAAATCAAGACGCGCGGACTGAGCCAGAACATCTTTGCCGGGCAGTACCACACTGCCTTCAAAGGCAGGGGTATGGCTTTCTCCGAAGTCAGGGAATATCAGTATGGTGACGACGTGCGCGACATCGACTGGAATGTCACGGCCCGCTTCCATCACCCTTATGTAAAGGTGTTTGAGGAGGAGCGGGAACTCACCGTGATGCTCCTCGTCGACGTGAGCGGCTCGCTCAATTTCGGCACCATGGTGCAGACCAAACGCGACATGGCCACCGAGATAGCCGCCACACTGGCATTCAGCGCCATACAGAACAACGACAAAATCGGCGTGGTGTTCTTCTCCGACAAGGTGGAGAAATACATCCCGCCCAAGAAAGGACGCAAGCACATCCTCTACATCATACGCGAGATGCTGAACTTCAAGCCGGAAAGCAACCGCACCAACGTGGCGCAGGCCGTGGAGTTCCTCACAAGGGTGATGAAAAGACGCTGCACGGCTTTCCTGCTCAGCGACTTCTTCGTAAGAGAGTCGTTCGAAGACCCGCTCACCATCTGCAACAGAAAACACGATGTGGTGGCCATACAGATATATGACAGGCGCGCAAAGGAGCTGCCCGACGTGGGACTCATGAAGGTCTACGACGCGGAGACAGGACATGAGATGATTATCGACACCAGCAGCCGGAAACTGCGCCGCGCACACACCGCCTACTGGCTGCGCAGGCAGGACGAACTGCGACAGGTGTTCTCTAAGAGCAGGGTCGACTATGTGTCGATAGCCACGCACGAGGACTATGTGAAGAAGATGCTGCTGCTCTTCCAAATGAGAGCGTAAAAAAGAAAACAATGAGAAAAAGACTTTATACCATCGCCACGGCATGCTGCATCGCCATCTGCGCTGCTGCACAGGTGGGCGTGGAGGCGGCACTCGATTCCGTACAGATATTCATCGGCGAGCAGACGCACCTCACACTCACCGTGGCCATGAAGGAAGGACAGCATGCCACACTGCCCTCTTTCTCGCCAAGGCAGTACTTCACACAGGGCATTGAGGTGGTGGAACAGACCGACGGCGACACCGTGAGGCTGAGCGACGGCACCGTGAAGTTGACGCGGCGCTACACGCTGACGTCCTTCGACGATACACTCTATTATCTTCCGCCCCTCACCGTACAGGTCGACGGCAAGGAATATACCACCAAGACACCGGCGCTGAAGGTGCTCACCGTGGAGGTGGACACACTGCACCCCAACCAGTTCTTCCCGCCGAAAGACTTGCAGGACAATCCTTTCAAGTGGAGCGATTGGAGCGGTGTGTTCTGGCTCAGCCTGCTCGTACTCTTGCTGGCCATCGTGGCCTACTGGCTCTTCCTGCGCCTGCGCAGCAACAAGCCCGTCATCGCCCGCATCAGGTTCGTCAGACGTATCCTCCCGCACCAGAAGGCCATGAACAGCATCCAGCAGCTCAAGGCCGAGCATGCCAGCGGCGGCGAGGACCAGAAGACCTATTACACGCGCCTCACCGACACCCTGCGCACCTACCTGCAGGAACGCTTCGGCTTCAATGCCATGGAGATGACTTCCGGCGAAATCATCGAGAGGCTGAAAAAGGAAGACAGCAGTGCCATTGCCGAAATGGTGGAGCTGTTCCAGACCGCCGACTTGGTGAAATTTGCCAAATATTCCACCCTCATCAACGAAAACGACCGCAACATGGCCTATGTGGTGGACTTCATTGAGCGTACAAAGAAAGAAAACGAACCTACCATAGAACGTATAGAACCCACGCTCTCCGGCGACGACATCCGCACGCGAAGGGCACGGCGCATCCTCAAGGTGACGATAGGGGTCGTGACGGTCATCCTGATTGTCATCCTCATTTACGTGATATGGCAGATAATCCTTTTGCTGGCGTAGGAGACAATCCCAAACCGCAAAGAACTGATTAGTGACAATGCATTTTATCGATAAAGAATACTTCCTGCTGCTATTGCTGGTCATACCCTACCTGCTGTGGTATTTCCTCTTCAGGACGAACACCGAACCTACCATGCGCATGAGCGACACCTACGTCTACCGCCATGCGCCGAAAAGCTGGCGGCAGCGCTTGGTGCATCTGCCCATGCTGCTCAGGCTCCTCACCTTCGTCATGCTCGTTTGTGCCTTGGCAAGACCGCAGACACACACCGCATGGGGACAAAAATCGGTAGAGGGTATCGACATCATGCTCGCCATGGACGTCTCTACCAGTATGCTGGCTGAAGACCTCAGACCCAACCGCCTTGAGGCGGCAAAGGACGTGGCGGCGGAGTTCATCGCAGGACGTACCGACGACAACATCGGACTCACCATCTTCGCAGGCGAGGCGTTCACTCAGTGCCCCATGACCACCGACCATGCCGCCTTGCTCAACCTGCTGCACAACGTGCGTACCGACATCGCACAGCGCGGACTCATACAAGACGGTACGGCCATCGGTATGGGACTGGCCAATGCCGTGGGACGTCTCAAGGACAGCCCCACCAAAAGCAAGGTGGTGATACTGCTCACCGACGGCTCCAACAACCAGGGCGACATCTCGCCCATGACGGCCGCCGAGATAGCACGCAGCCTCAACATCAGGGTCTATACCATCGGCGTGGGCACCAACAAGACGGCACGCTATCCCGTGAACGTGGGCGGCACCGTGCAGTATGTGAACATGCCCGCCGAGATAGACACCGAGACGCTGCGTAACATCGCGGCCACCACAAACGGCAACTTCTACCGCGCCACCAACACGGCAGAACTGAAAAATATTTATAAAGACATCGACAAACTGGAGAGAACCAAGTTCGACGTGCAGCGCTTCAGCCGGCGGTACGAGGGCTTCCTGCCCTTCGTCATCGTGGCGGCTGCCGCCCTGCTGCTCGAAATACTGCTGCGCAGTACGGTGCTCAGACGCATCCCGTAGTTTCCCTCCGTTAACTGGATATATAACAATGTTTAGATTCGAGAACCCGATATTCCTCTACCTCCTGCTGCTGATACCGCTGCTGGCACTCGTGCGCTTCATGTCGCTGCGCAACAGGAAAGCCAAGATAAAACGCTTCGGCGACCCTGCACTGCTCGCAGAAATGATGAGCGGGGTGTCGAAATACAGACCGGCGGTGAAGTTCTGGCTGCTGCAGGGCGTACTGGCGCTCTTCATCGTCATGATGGCAAGACCGCAGTTCGGGAGCCGCATACACCGCGAGAAACGTCAGGGTATTGAGGCCATGATTTGTGTAGACATCAGCAACTCCATGCTCGCTGAGGACGTGGTGCCCTCACGCCTCGAAAAGAGCAAGATGCTCATGGAAAACCTCGTAGACCACTTCGATAACGACAAGATAGGACTCGTGGTCTATGCGGGAGACGCATTCGTGCAGATGCCCATCACCGCCGACTATATCTCAGCCAAGATGTTCATGCAGAACATCAATCCCTCACTCATCGCCGCACAGGGTACCGACATCGCCACCGCCATCGACCTCGCCATGAAGAGCTTCACCTCCGACGAGAAGGCGGGTAAGGCCATCATCCTCATCACCGACGGCGAAGACCATGAGGGGCAGGCCATGCAGGCGGCTCAGGCAGCCAAAGAGAAAGGGGTGAGGGTGTTCATCCTCGGCATAGGCACCACGAAGGGCGCTCCCATCCCCATGCCCGACGGACGATACCTCACCGACCGGAGTGGGGAAACCGTGATGAGCCGGCTCAATGAGGATATGTGCCGGGAGATTGCGGCCGCTGGTAGCGGCACCTACATCCATGTGGACAATACTTCCAATGCGCAGGAGATGCTCGACGAGGAAATCGTGAAGATGCAGAAAGGAGAGGTGGCAACGGTGGTCTACAGCGACTACGACGAACAGTTCCAGGCCGTGGGCATCATCGCAATGCTGCTCCTCATCATCGAGACCCTGCTCCTGGAGCGCAGACGCAACTGGCAGAACCGTATCAAACTGTTCCGGCGGGGGGCTTCCGTGGCACTGCTGCTCATCGTCGCCACGGCTGCCAACGCACAGACCGACCGGCAGTATGTACGCATGGGAAACCAACTATACCGCCAGGGAAAGTTCGACAAAGCGGAACTGGAATACAAAAAGGCGCTCTCCAAAAACGAGAACAACTCGCAGGCGCTCTACAACTTGGGACTGGCCGCCCTGCAGCAGAAAAAAGACTCCGACGCCGTGGAGAACTTCAACAAGGCTGCCAAGGTGGAAACCAACCCCATACGAAAGGCCATGGCCTATCACAACATCGGCGTGGTGATGCAGGCTCACCAAGACTACAACCAGGCTATCGAGGCCTACAAGGAAGCACTGCGCAACAACCCCAAAGACGATGAGACACGCTACAACCTCGCCCTCTGCCAGCGACAGAAAAAGGACAACAAGGGCGGCGGTGGCGGACAAAACAACCAACAAGACAACAAGCAAGATCAAAATAAAGATCAGAAACAAGACCAAAAACAAGATAACCAGCAGGACAAACAAGACAACCAGCAGCAGAATCAGCCGCCGCGCGACAACCAAATGAGCAAGGAAAATGCGGAACGACTGCTCGACGCTGCCGTGCAGCAGGAGAAGAATACGCAGGAACGACTGCAAAAAGCCTTGCAGCAGTCGCCAAGGAGAAGTCTTGAGAAAAACTGGTGATACACACTATGAGGATGAGAAGAACAATATTCTTATTGATAGGATTGACATTGATGATTCATGCCGCTGCGCAGAAACTCAGTGTCCATGCTCCGGCGAAGGTGGCCACAGGCGAAACCTTCCGACTGGAATACTCCATCAATACGGCCGATGTGGGAGGACAACTGCGCATAGGGAGCCTGCCCGAAGGGCTCGAGGTGGCATACGGCCCCAGCGTGTCGCAGCAGGAAAGCTATTCCATGATGAACGGACACGTCGACCGTTCTGCCTCCATTACCTATACTTATATGATTCTGGCCAACAAGGCCGGCACCTTCACCATACCGCCCGCAAGCATCAATGTGGGGGGACATACGCTCACCTCGAACCCCGTGAAAGTGACCGTGGCAGGGGGTGGAAATGCCAACAGCAACGGAGGTCCCAACTTCCACCACGACGAACAGGAGTCGCGGATGCGAAGCGCAGGCTCTTCCATCTCGCAAAAAGACCTCTTCATCAGGGTCAGTGCCAACAAGACAAGGGTGCACGAGCAGGAGCCGGTATTGCTTACCTATAAGGTGTACACACTGCTCGACCTCACACAGCTCGAAGGCAAGATGCCCGACCTGAAGGGCTTCCATACGCAGGAGGTGCCGCTGCCGCAGCAGAAGAGCTTCCACATAGAGAATGTCGACGGACGTAACTATCGCTGCGTCACATGGAGCCAGTATGTCATGTATCCGCAGATGACGGGCACCCTCGAAATACCCAGTATCGTGTTCAAGGGCATCGTGGTGCAGGAAAACAGAAATGTAGACCCCTTCGAGGCTTTCTTCAACGGTGGCTCGGGATATGTGGAGGTGAAAAGAGAAATAGAGGCTCCCGGCGTGACCATTCATGTCGACTCGCTGCCCAACCGGCCCGCAGGATTCTCCGGCGGTGTGGGACGCTTCAACCTCTCGGCACAGCTCAACAAGAATGAGGTGAAAGCCGGCGATCCCATCACACTGCGCGTGGTGATAAGCGGTGTGGGCAACCTGAAACTGCTCAAACAGCCTGTCGTGGAGTTCCCGAAAGACTTCGAGAAGTACGACCCCAAAGTGACCGACAAGACCAAACTCACCGCCAACGGCGTAGAGGGAAACATGGTGTACGACTTCCTCGCTGTGCCGCGCAACCAAGGCGAATATACCATCCCGCCCGTGCAACTTGTCTATTATGACACCAACGCCAATGCCTACCGCACACTGAAGAGCAGCCCCTTCAACGTCAAGGTGGAACAGGGCGACGGCACGTCCACAATGGCCGACTTCACCGACAACAAGAACAAAGACATCCATAACATCAAGAAGGGCAAGGCGGTCGTTCATAAGTCCGACACGTTCTTCTTCGCCTCTCCCTGGTACTGGTTCTCCATCTTGCTGCCGCTCATCGCATTCATCGTCCTGCTGTTCGTGTTCAGGCATCGTGCCATCGAAAACGCCAATATCGGCAAGCGGAGGGGACGCCAGGCAAGCAAGGTGGCAACACGGCGACTGCGCACAGCCAACCGACTGATGCTCTCCGAACAGAAAGATGCCTTCTACGACGAGGTGCTGAGGGCTCTCTGGGGATATGTGGGCGACAAACTCAATATGCCGGTGGAAGGACTGTCGCGCGAGAATATCAGCGGCCGCCTCTGCGAGAGGGGCGTCGACGAAGCTACCGTCGAAAAGTTCATCAAGGCGCTCGACGAGTGCGAGTATGAACGCTATGCACCCGGCGACACCGCCGGCAATATGAGCAAGACCTTCGAAACTGCCATGACTGCCATCATGAGAATAGAAGACGCTATGAAGACCTCACGCAAAAACAAGTCGAAGACGGCCGTCGCAGGACTGCTGCTCCTGCTGCTCGTGCCGCTCTCCGCACAGGCCATCACGAAGGAAAATGCCGACACCGAATATCTCAAGGGCAACTACCAGCAGGCCATCAAAGACTATGAGGAACTCCTCAAGTCTGGCGTCAGCCCGGAACTCTACTACAACCTCGGCAACGCCTATTACCGCACCGACAACATCACGCTGGCCATCTTGAACTACGAACGGGCCTATCAGCTCTCGCCCGGCGACGAGGACATCAGGTTCAACCTGCAACTGGCGCGTTCCAAGACAATCGACAAGATTACACCGGCATCGGAGATGTTCTTCGTCACCTGGTATCACGCTCTGGTGCACCTCACCAGTGTCGACCGATGGGCTTATATCGCCGTGGTCAGCATCATCCTGGCACTTGTGCTCATGCTCTTCTATCTCTTCGCTCCTTCCGTGAGGTGGCAGAAGATTGGTTTCTATGGCGCGGTGTCCCTGCTCCTGCTCTTCCTCTTCGCCAACCTCTTCGCCTTCGAGCAGAAAAGGCAGCTCAAGAACAGCAAGAGCGCCATCGTCACCTCTTCGTCTGTCAATGTGATGAAGACGCCGTCGGAGAAGGCCGCCTCCGAATTTGTGCTGCACGAGGGAACCAAGGTGAACATCGTCGACACTTCCATCAAGGGATGGAAAAACATACGGGTAGCCGACGGACGCGAGGGATGGGTGAAAGACGGCAAGATGGAGGATATCTGACATTGATACACCTATGGACCTGCAGACGATAATGGAACTCGACCGGCACATCCTTTCATTCTTCAATGGAAGCGACTCGCTGTTTCTCGACGGGCTCATGCTCACTCTCACGCAGGGCACCACGTGGATACCCCTCTACCTCTCCCTCCTGTATGTGGTGGTGAAAAACAACGACACCATGCTGCAAATAGGCATCGTGATAGGATGCTGCGCCCTTTGCTTCTTCTTCACCGAATTTGTGAATGAAGGACTGGTGAAACCGGCGGTGGCAAGGCCGAGACCGCTCAACGACCCCTTGTATATGTATGCGGTGGATATGGTGAACGGCAAACGGTCGCTCGACTACAGCTTCTTCTCCGCTCATGCCGCCAATACCTTCGGCATAGCCCTGTTCACAAGTCTCGTCATGCGCAATCGCCTCCTTACCTGCCTCATGATAGGGTGGTCGCTGCTCAACTGCTATACCAGGCTCTATCTGGGCATGCACTATCCCACCGACATCGTCGTGGGGCTGTGCTGGGGCGCCCTCGTGGCCATTTCCGTCTACTACGCCTATAATGTGTTCAGCCTGCAGTTGGCACCCAAACAGAACTATGTGTCGGCACAGTACACCAGTTCGGGATATGTGTCGGCCGATGTCGATGTGGTGGCTGCCACGCTCACCCTCACTGTGCTGTACGCCATCTTCAAGGCGCTGCTCTTTTATTGACCGACATGAATGCTAACATGATGAATCCGCAAAAAATCAAGATAAGTGACTACGACTATCCCTTGCCCGACGACAGGATAGCCAAATTCCCCGTGCCTCAGCGTGACACGTCAAAACTGTTGCTCTACCGCCACGGCGAGATAGGGGAGGATGTGTTCCGCAACCTGCCGCAATACATTCCCCCACACATGCTCATGGTGTTCAACAACACACGAGTCATCCGCGCCCGACTGCATTTCCGCAAGGCAACGGGAGCCCTCATTGAGGTGTTCCTGCTCGAACCGTACAGTCCCGCCGACTATGAACAGGTGTTCCAGACCACGCAAGCATGTGAGTGGCTCTGCATGGTGGGGAACCTGAAGAAATGGAAAGAGGGACGCCTCGAAAGGCGCCTCGACGTGAAAGGACAGGAGGTGATGCTCACTGCCGAAAGGGTGGGGGAGCAGCACACCAGTCTGCAGGTCAGACTCTCATGGACAGGGGAATGCTCCTTTGCCGAGGTGATAGAGGCTGCAGGCCAACTGCCCATCCCTCCCTATCTCAACAGGGAGACGTGCGAGAGCGACCTCACCACCTACCAGACGGTGTACTCCAAAATCAAGGGCAGTGTGGCAGCTCCCACCGCAGGACTGCACTTCACCGACGAGGTGCTCGCACAACTCGATGCCTGTGGCGTGCAGCGCGAAGAGATTACGCTCCATGTGGGTGCCGGTACCTTCAAACCGGTGAAGAGCGAGGAAATAGCCGACCATGAGATGCACACCGAATACATCAGTGTGCACCGTTCCACCCTGCTGCAGCTCATCGCTCACGGGGCGCAGGCAGTGGCTGTGGGCACCACCAGCGTGCGCACGCTCGAAAGCCTCTATTACATGGGGCTGAGGCTCGCACAGCATCCCGACCTCACGGAGAGCCAACTGCACATCGACCAGTGGGAACCGTATGGCATGACACCGCAGCTGTCTCCTGTCGAGGCACTCCAACACATCGTCAACTGGCTCGACCGAAACGGTCTCCACACACTGAATTCAAGTACGCAGATAATCATCGCACCGGGATATGAGTATAAAATCGTGAAAATGCTCATCACCAATTTCCATCAGCCCAAGAGCACGCTGCTCCTGCTGGTGGGCGCCCTCGTGGGCAACCGTTGGCGCGACATCTACCGCTATGCCCTGGACCATGACTTCCGCTTCCTGAGCTATGGCGACAGTTCGCTGCTCATACCTTAAAAGACAAAAGACCTGACGCTTTGCTCCGAATAAAAGCAAAAAACGACCGAAGCGAAACCGATGGGACTCTGCTTTTAATATTCTCAGAAGAATTAATAGAACACACCTGATATGAAAATAGGAGATAAAGTTAGATTTCTCAGTGAAACGGGAGGCGGCATCGTGGCCGGATTCCAAGGTAAGAACATCGTCCTCGTGGAGGATGAAGACGGCTTCCAAATCCCTACACCCGTCAACGACGTGGTGGTAGTGGGTAGCGACAACTACGACATCGGCAAGGTGCACACCGATGCCGTGCCGGGAATGAAGTCCGCACAACGAGAGGAGAAGGGAAAGGTGCGCATCCTCGAGGATGACGAGGACGACGACCCTGCCATGCGTCCTGTCACCTATCGGCCGCCCGTGGAGGAACGAAAGGGCGGCGACAGCCTCTCCGCCTATTTGGCCTTCGTGCCCATCAACATCAAGGAGATGACCACCACGGCTTTCGAGAGCTTCTTCGTCAACGACAGCAACTATTATCTCTCCTACACCCTCCTCTCTGCCGACGGTTCCAACTGGACACT
>CAJONT010000103.1 GCA_905235975.1 uncultured Prevotella sp. | reverse complement strand
CCATTGACTTTTGGGGCTCTTCGGGGTTCCATGGCATTCCTCGTGGGTGGGAAAACTTGTCTGCGCTCAGCGTATGATGGCAGCCATGCCGCCACCGGGGGCAAGGTGCAGCTGAAGGCGGTCGCCGCTCTTCACCGTCTGGGTCTTTATCACGTGGTCGGTCGCATTTTTCTGTGCGTTCACACCGTCGGTCACCATCAGAGCCTCGTGTGCGCCCGGTGAGAGGAAGTGGAGCGGCAGCGTGATGTCGCGTGCGGTCCAGTTGGTCATGGCACCCACATACCAGGTAGTGCCCTTGCGGCGTGCCAGCACCAAGTATTCACCCATTTGGCCGTCTATCGCCACCGTTTCATCGAAGGTGGTGGGTATCTGGGAGATGAAATCGGTCGACGGCTGTTCCTTCTCATATCTCGTGGGGCTGTCGGCCAACATCTGCAGCGGGGCTTCGTAGAGCACGTACATGGCCATCTGGTGGGCGCGTGTGCCCTGGCTCATGGGGTTGCCATTGTTGCCGAAGAAGGCATCTTTGTTGGCGTTTACCATGGCACCGGGGGTGTAGTCCATCGGACCGGGCAGCATGCGCAGGTAGGGTATGCTCACATCATAGCGCGGGAAGTCGTGTACGGGTCCTTGGGCGGTGCGGGCCTCCCACTTGCAGTTCTCGAGGCCTTTCACACCCTCAAAGTTCAAGATGTTGGGATAGGCACGTTGTATGCCGTAGGGCTTCAGTCCGTGGAAGTCGAGCAGCAGGTGATGGCGTGCGGCACAGGCAGCCATCTCGTAGGTCGACTGTATCAGGCGCTGGTCGTCGCGGTCGAAGAAATCAACCTTGAAGCCTTTCACGCCCATGGCTTCGTAGTGGGCCATGGTGGGTTCCATGTCGTGAATGCAGTTGCGCCAGGTGGTCCACAGTATCACGCCTACACCTTTCTCCCTACCATAGTCCACGAGCTGCTTCAGGTCTATCTCAGGGTTCAGGTCTTCGGTGAGCGACTCTTTCCCGCTCCAGCCCTCATCGATGATGATATACTCTAAGTGGTTGCGTGAGGCGAAGTCGATGTAATAGCGGTAGGTGGCTGTGTTCATCCCCGACTCAAAGTCCACACCCGTCAGGTTGGTATTGTTCCACCAGTCCCAGGCCACCTTGCCGGGTTTTATCCATGAGGTGTCGCCGATGCGGCAGGGGGGTGCCAGCCGTTGTGCCATGTCGCTGTTCAGCAGTTCGGTGTCGTGACGGCTCACCACTACGACGCGCCAAGGTAGGGCGAGGGGGGTCTTTGCCTCATGGCGTGCCAGATAGTCGGCACGCTTCGTCGGTACAAGGTTCAGCCGGCCGTAACCGCTTACGCTCTCTTCCAAGGGGTAGGGGGCGAAGTCGGCATGCAGACTGTTGCCCTCTCCTTTGAGCAGCATCATGCAGGGGTAGTCTTCCACACCGGCATCCATCACTACGGCTTTCTTCCCGTGGGGCAGGCACAGCGACAGCGGGGTGATGGCCAGTGAGTCGGCATACATCTTTGAGAGGGGAGTCTCATCGTAGAAACTTTCAAACGAGTAGCACCAGCGCTCGCCGTCACGGTTGTCGTTCACATAGGGGATGAAGGCGGGGTAGTCGGCGGCGAAACGGAATGCCGCTGTCTCCTTCGTCACGGTGAAGGGCTTGCCTATCTGTGCGGTGATGCGATAGGCGGCACCGTCGTCGTAGGCACGGAATTCCACTTGGAATTTGCCTATGCTCACGGTCATGGCGTTGTAGCGGTCAGTCACCTGACTCTTCTTGTAGAAGGGGGTGGCGAAGGTCTCGTCATGAGTGGTGCGGGTCACTTTCATTTGCTTCCGGTCTTTTTCGGTGAGTGGCCCCATCTCATAGGTCTGTTTGCCGGCTTTGCACTGCACACCTATCTCCGAGGCGGTAAGGATGGGGTCGCCGTCGTGTGTGATGCTCCAGGTGAGTGCTTTCGTGGTGCCTACGTCGATGGTGAGTTTCCCGTCGGGCGATGTCACTTGTTGTGCTTGCGCCGTTGCCACGATGGCGGCAAGGCACGTCAAAAGGGTAAAGAGTTGTTTTTTCATATATTTGGGTTTTGATTTGTTCTTATAGTCCTATGTCGTGACAAAGTTAAGAAAAAAATAATTAACTTTGGATAAGTTACTCTATCTCGGCATAAAAAATGAACAAGTTCATTTTGTTCTGCTCTCGATTTTCCGTAACTTTGCAAAAT
>CAJONT010000102.1 GCA_905235975.1 uncultured Prevotella sp. | reverse complement strand
TCCTCCTCGTCTTGCAGGCGCTCCTCCATCTTGGAGAGCAGGTCCTCCACAATATTGAGCGCGCGGAAGTCGCCCATGTTCACTGCCGCGTTCACGAACACCTGGGTGTACTTCACCCTGTGCAGGTGAGAGGTGATTTCGAGATAGTAGTAAGCCTTTATATACTGATGGAGCTGCAGATAGCAGAATCCTATTATATACCCTGCTTCGAAGAGTGCGTCTCTGTACTGATTGGTAAGTGCGTCGAACTCGTTCTGCATGTACCAGTATCCATTTTCAAGATAGAGGATTGCTTCATAGTAGCGTTCTTCCAAGTACAGTTTGTGTCCGCGGTAGAGTGTCTTTCCCAGATCGGGCTGCGAGATGAACCATATCATTTTCTGTTCTTCCGTAAGCGAATCGGTGTCGCCCTTCTCCACCTTGTCGGCCGCATCCTTCCACATGTAGTTGAACTCATCTGTCCACTGCTTCACCGACACTCTGTCGAAAGCCATGAGAACACTCACGGTGTGCAGCAGGCGGCGGTGGTGAAAGTTGTCATTGGGCGGCGGGGTGCAGCAGCAAGTGGTGCGAAACCATGTGGTATGCTTGTCGTCGCCTTCGAAGTTGAGTTGCAGGGTGAGCCACTGTTCGGCTCCCGGCAGGGCAGGGTCGATATAGGAGAGGCCCAAGACGGCCTTTTTCCTCTCCGGTGCGTCTTCGGGGCAGATAACTCCTGCCAGATTGAAGTCCATGATATCGTCGACCCACTCCTGCGTGGTGTCGTCGGCGTAGAGTGTCAGGCGGACGGGGAGGATGCCATTGAGCGACAGTGCCTTGTCGAGGAACTGGCCCAGTGCGATGCCGTTGGTGGCGTTGGCACGCCACTCTCTTGCATGCTGTCTCTTCATCTCCTGCTGACGGACGAGGAACAACTCGCGGTCCATATCACATTTATCGGCCTCCGTGTCGTCGGTCTTTCTTTTCTTCTGTTCTTCCTCAAGCGTTTCAAATTTCCTCACAAAGGCAGAGTGCCACTGAAAGCAGTCGGCCATACAGGTCAGCAACATGGCCTTTGCGCTCGTCCTTTCGAGAAACAACGTCGCAACGAGGTGCACCTCCACCTCACCTTTTTGTTCGTTCAGGCTATAGAGGGCCTTCGTGAGGTCGGATTCTATATTGACCTGGTTGCACAGGGAGCGCACCAGACTCAGGTTCGACATGGTAGTGGAGAAGAAGAGGGGATATGTGAGGTTGGCAAAAGCCGACGTCTCACTCAGATAGAGTCTGAAGTTCCCTGTCTGGAAAACGAAGTCAACCGACTGGTTGACTCCCGATTCTTGCCATTCGACCTCACAATTCACTTGCTTCAGCACCGTATCGATGATGTTTCTCACCTCTTTTACGCGTGCCTTGCCGAGGGGCAGTTTGTTGGAATCGGGTTTGCTTTTTCTTTTTCTATTTCCAAAGATGCTTATCATGTGAAATAAATATTTGTCATACTGTGCGTCCGAGTCGCTTTGCGAATTCGGCTCTCAACTGCAGGTATTGCATGTACTGCGCCTGCAGTTCTTGCAGTTGCTCCCCATTGGAAGCGCTGAGCATAGCGGTTTTCAACTCCTTGAGGGTACGGTCCACGAACTCCAGCCTGAAATCTATCAGCAGGTGCTGGATGTGGCGGACTATCTGTTCGGTGGTGGGATTGAGTCTCAGGCTTTCCGACACATGCACCTGGTCGGTGACCATTTGCGTGCCCAACCTGCTCACCTCCACGTCGGGGTGCAGCGAGAAGTAGCGTGAGGCCACGAAGTCGTCGTCGTGAACGTGTGCCACCGCCTCTTCCAGCATCTGCCTGCAGAGTGGATGGCGCAACTGCAGTCCGTCGAGTTTAAGGTCCTGGTCGACATATTCGGCGAGCGTCAGGTCGCACACCTGTCCGTCATCCAGTTCCACATTATTTAATATCACCCGTTCGCCGTATCTCACCACCTCCTCCACAATCAAGTACTCAAGTTGGGTAATGACGGCAGGGGTGGCAGCCGGCGTGGCAGCCGGGGCTGGCGCAGCGACGGTTTCGGGCGCCAATGCCGCCTGGGCCTGCTCTTGCCGTTCCTTGCGTTGCAGGTCGCGGTATTCCTGTTCCTTGTCCTGACGAATGAACCGGTTCATCTGCCTGATGAGCGTCTGCTCGGCGATGCCGATGCGCTGTGAGCAGTCTTTGACGAAGGAGGCCCTCTTGATGGGGTCTTCGATCACAGAGATACTCTTCACGATGTTGTTGATGGCCTCCGAGCGCTTTACAGGGTCAGACACGCCGCGCAGCATGAGGTTGGTCTTAAACTCCATGAAGTCGGTCTGATGCTGCTCGATATAGGCTCTGAAATCGGCTGCGGTATGGTTGCGTGCAAAGCTGTCGGGGTCTTCCTGGTCGGGCAGGAGGAGCACCCTTACGTTCATACCTTCGGCGAGCAACATATCGGTACCTCTCATGGCGGCATGGATACCCGCCTCGTCGCCGTCGTAGAGCAGTACGATGTTGGAAGTGAAGCGGTGCAGGAGCCTTATCTGGTGAACGCTGAGCGCAGTGCCCGAGTTGGCCACCACGTTCTCAATGCCGCACTGGTGCATGCTTATCACGTCGGTGTATCCCTCGACCATATACACGCAGTCGTACTTGGCGATGGCCTTCTTGGCCTGGAAGATGCCGTACAGCTCATGGTCTTTGTGATAGACGGGCGTGTCGGGCGAGTTGACGTATTTCTGTGCCACGCCCTTGGTGCGGGCGTCGAGCAGTCGTCCGCCGAAAGCCACCACCTTTCCACTCACGGTGAACCACGGAAAGATGACCCTTCCGGCGAAGCGGTCGTACAGTTCGCCGTTCTCTCTTTGTCCGCAGAGTCCGCTTGCCAGCAGATACTCATTCTTGTAGCCCTTGGCCTGTGCCGCCTTGGGCAAGGCATCACGCTGCGCCGGTGCATATCCGAGTCTGAAACGCTGTATCACATCGTCTCTGAATCCGCGCGACCTCCAGTACTGCATGCCGATGGCTTGTCCGTCGCGGTCTTCGTGCAGGACACGTTCATAGTAGCCCGCCGCCCATTCATTCACAATGAGCACACTCTCGCGCTCGCCCTGCTGTTTTTTCTCCTCGTTGGTGAGTTCACGCTCTTTTATCTCGATATTGTACTTGCGTGCCAACCACTTCAGCGCCTCCACATAGGTCATCTGTTCATGCTCCATCACGAAGTTGACGGCATTGCCGGCCTTCCCGCAAGCAAAGCACTTGTACACCCCTCTGGAGGGCGACACCGAGAAGGAGGGCGTGCGGTCGTCATGGAACGGACAGAGACCCTTGTAGCTGGTGCCGCGCTTCTGCAGCGTCACAAACTCCGACACCACCTCCACGATGTCGGCAGTGTCCATAATACGGTCTATCGTAGCTCTATCAATCATATCAACCATACAAAAATACGGATTATAGACCACAAATCCATAAAAAATGGAGAAAAAATGCCTCTGCCATCGGGTACGGAGATTTTGAATTGCACAAAAAGGCCAAAATGTGCACAATTTACCTCAATTTGTGCAAAATAGCAAGGATTATTTTGTAAAGCACTGAAAAAAGTGTACCTTTGCACCGCTTTTGGTAAAAGGCGATGCTGACATCGCGTTCTATTCAAGTAGACTTAATTCATTATTATAATATCATTTCTATGAGTTTGAAAATTGTTGTACTTGCCAAGCAAGTACCCGACACCAGAAATGTGGGCAAGGATGCCATGACCGCAGAAGGCACCGTGAACCGTGCTGCTTTGCCCGCCATCTTCAATCCCGAAGATTTGAATGCATTGGAACAGGCGCTCCGTTTGAAGGAACAGCACCCGGGTTCTACCGTGGGTGTGCTCACGATGGGTCCTCCCCGTGCCGGTGAGATTATCCGTCAAGGTCTGTATCGCGGTGCCGACACCGGTTGGCTGCTTACCGACCGTCTGTTTGCCGGTGCCGACACGCTGGCCACCTCCTATGCCCTGGCCACCGCCATCAAGAAGATTGGCGATGTGGACATCGTGTTAGGCGGTCGTCAGGCCATCGACGGCGACACCGCCCAGGTGGGTCCCCAGGTGGCTCAGAAATTAGGTTTGAACCAAGTTACCTATGCCGAAGAGATACTGAAAGTGGAAGACGGCAAGGCACTCATCCGCCGCCATATCGACGGTGGTGTGGAGACTGTCGAGGCTCCGCTTCCCGTGGTGATTACGGTGAACGGCAGTGCGGCTCCGTGCCGTCCCTGCAATGCACGTTTGGTCATGAAATACAAGCGTGCCACCTGTCCCATGGAGCGTCCTGCCGAGGGCACGTCCTACGACTATCTGTATGAGGAGCGTCCTTACCTCACGCTCAACCAGTGGAGCGTGGCCGATGTGGACGGCGATGCCAACCAGTGTGGTCTGGCCGGCTCTCCCACGAAGGTGAAGGCCGTGAAGAACATCCAGTTCCAGGCCAAGGAGTCGAAGACTCTCACAGCCTCGGATGCCGATATAGAGGGAATTATCAAAGAATTGTTGGAAGAGAAAATAATAGGATAAGAGACATGAATGCTGTATTCGTTTATTGCGAGATAGAAGGTACATTGGTACAAGAAGTATCTCAGGAGTTGCTCACCAAGGGCCGCAAGCTGGCCAACGAGCTTGGCGTGGAACTTCATGCCGTGGTCATAGGCACGGGCATAAAAGGCAAGGTGGAAGACCAGATTCTGCCTTATGGCGTAGACAAGCTCTTCGTCTTCGACGGCGAAGGTCTCTTCCCCTACACCTCTGCTCCCCACACCGACATCATGGTGAATCTCTTCAACGAGGAGAAACCGCAGATTTGCCTCATGGGTGCCACCGTGATAGGGCGCGACCTCGGTCCGCGCGTGAGTTCATCGCTCACCAGCGGCCTCACGGCCGACTGCACACAGTTGGAAATCGGCGAGTATGAAGACAAGAAGACAGGCAAGCACTACGACAACCTGCTCTATCAGATTCGTCCCGCCTTCGGCGGCAACATCGTGGCTACGATTGTGAATCCCGACCACCGTCCGCAGATGGCCACCGTGCGCAGCGGCGTGATGCAGAAAGCGCTCTACGAGGGCAGTGCCCGCGGCGAAGTGGTCTATCCGCTCGTTTCCGACTATGTCTCTGCCGAGGCCTTCGTGGTGAAGGTGCTCGACCATCATGTAGAGGCCGCCAAGCACAACCTGAAGGGTGCCTCCATCGTGGTGGCCGGCGGCTATGGCATGGGCTCGAAAGAAGGTTTCGACATGCTGTTCGACCTGGCCAAGGTGCTCCACGGCGAAGTGGGTGCCAGCCGTGCCGCCGTCGACGCCGGTTTCTGCGACCATGACCGCCAGATAGGCCAGACGGGTGTCACCGTGCACCCCAAGGTGTATATCGCCTGCGGCATCAGCGGCCAGATTCAGCACATCGCCGGTATGCAGGACTCGGGTATCATCATCTCCGTGAACAGCGACCCCGATGCGCCTATCAACAAGATAGCCGACTACGTGATTATCGGTACCGTGGAGGAAGTGGTGCCGAAACTGATTAAGTATTACAAGCAAAACAGCAAATAAACGACAATGGCAAACTATTATAGCGACCACCCAGAGATAGCGTTTCACCTTGACCATCCGTTGATGAAGCGCATAGTAGACCTGAAAGAGAAGGACTACGCCGATGCCAAGACCCATGCAGATGCTCCCGTAGACTACGAGGACGCCATAGAGAACTACAAGCAGATACTGGAGATAACGGGCGACGTGGCTGCCAACATCATAGAGCCCAACTCAGAGAGCGTGGACCTTGAAGGACCGCACCTTGAAAACGGACGCATGATTTATGCCTCGAAGACCGTGGAGAACATCGATGCCACCCGCAAGGCCGGTCTGTACGGTGTCTCCATGCCCCGCCGCTACGGCGGTCTGAACCTGCCCAACGCCGTCTTCTCCATGTTGAGCGAGATTATCAGTGCCGCTGATGCCGGT
>CAJONT010000101.1 GCA_905235975.1 uncultured Prevotella sp. | reverse complement strand
TTTTAGATAAACAACGGCAGCAGGGAAAAATCTAAAGAATTAGATGAACTTTTAACATCCTTTTTTAGATATTCCCTGCTAATCAAGTAAAATTTCTGTTACTATCCGGTAAAATCTCAAACAACGCCTCGAAGAGGCCGCAAGCTCATAGCCCTGACAACGCCCAGGACTATGAGCTTGCTGGCCTTTCAAGCCGCTTCTACAGGCAGAAAAGTTCCCTAACCTTTGCTCGTAACCGGTTCTCCTATTGGCTAAAAACCGATGCCAAATCCGAAGGATAGGGTAGAGAACTGCGGACCTTCACCGCTCTTGAAGGGCGACCAGGGACTGTAGCGGGCATAGAGGGTGCAATGTTCAATAAACTGCCATGTCAGCTTGAAGTTGAGGTTGTTGGCTCTCAGCTTGGCGTCGTAGAGTTGCTTCGTCTTCTCGCCGTCCACATCGATATAACTGCTGCGACAGTGGTTCCACAGGTCACCCCGCATTTCCCATTCCACACCAACTCCCAAGGCCGATTCTTTCCCGATGCGGTAGTTGTAGTTCAGTGCGAGCACCTCTCCTATCGTCAGTAGTTGCGATTTGCCGTGGGTGGTACCTTCTGGGTAAGGAGTAAGGTTGACCCGTCCCTCGCGGTCGGCGGTGAATTGTCGGTCGCCCTTCAAGGTGAGGTTCTTCATGTTGAAGCCCCAATCCAGTCCTGCCCACCATTTGCCCTGGGGAGCCTCAAACTTCAGCGTTAAGATTTTCAAATTGCCCATCATGGATTTCCAGAACGAGACGTTCATGTCGTCGGGTGTCCCCATTGGAATCAGCCAACCACACTCCAACCGTGGGGCAATATCTAAGCTCACCACTGCGGTGTGCATCTTGTTCTCTATGATACTGAAATCCCATCCCAAGGGACTGTGGCGCGACTCGGCGGTGGTGGTGACGGTCTCTGCCTCGGAAGTCAGACTTGCCCGTTGCTCGAAGCGATATTCGGGATTGCCCTCCTTGCCTGCCACGCGAATATCTATCGAGTCGGCTGTCTGTGTGATGATGACCTGTTGAGGTTTGTCGATAACGATGGTGTCGGCCTGCTGGGCAGATACAGTGATTGCGGTGGTGGTTATTGTAAGTGCGATGATGCTTTTGAATGTGTTCATAACGATGCTGTTTTTTTGTTTGTTACTTCTTGAATTTCATTTTCAGAAAGCTGAGCGACGCAGAGCCTTCCATGTAGATGAGGGTGACGCAGGGGCGTTTTTCCCCGGGTGCGAAGCGATGGTCCTTGAAGAACACGAAGCGGTTGGTCTCGCCGTTGAACTTCAGTCGGTAGAAGCCGTAGTAGAGCCGCTGCCCCGTGTGGGCTACCTCCTTGTCCTGAGCCTCTGCCTCGTCTGCTACGAAGGCCTTTACAACGGCATCCATGATGGTGGCGTCGTTCTCCACTGTCAGACTGTGGTAATAGCTCAGGTGGAACTCGGCCAACTGGCTTCCTTTGATGACGATGTCGGTGGTGTTGGGGTTCTTCTTGTAGCGTCCGTCCAGCACGCCTGCGATATTCAGTCCCCGCTGCGCCGACATGGTGAGCGGCAGCAGGAGCAAGCATAGCAATAGGGTTAATCGTCTATTCATATCGTTGATTTGTTGAGTGTTGTTAATGGATTGCATCTCGGCCAATCATGCAGCCATGTTGGCTCTCGCTGCTTCGTCAATTATTTGTTGCGTCCTCGCTGATAGTTCCGAACATGTCGGTCAGTTGGCTCTCCATGGTGTTTTCTGCCGTTGCATGGTGCGCGGTCAGACTGACGGTATGCTGCATTAAGGTCATCACAGACTGACGGTCGGTGACGCGTTCGCCGTGGACGTATGCCACGCAGTCGGGGCCGTTCAAACGATAGACCATCGTCGTGCCTGCCACGATCAGAATGGCGGCTGCGGCGGCAACGAGTCTTCTGCGGCTATGGTTGTTGGGCTTGGCGGCTATATGGCGGGCAGTGGCTGTGTAGCCCATCACCGCGCGCACGTCGTCGAAGGCAGGGTCGTCATTTGCTGCTACGAAGGCCATCAGTTGCCGCTCCTCTTCCTCGGTGGCGGTACAGCTGAAGTAGCGCTCGGCTACCGACTGCCAGTATGCCTTGTTGTGGTTCATTCTTGTTCCTCCCTTTGTTCTATGTATAGTTGTCTGATTGTCTTTCTTGCCCTCGACAGCTGCTGCCGCACGGCGGCTTCGGTCATCTGTTCCCGAAGGCTGATGTCGTGGTAGCTGTCGCCCTCCATGTCATGCTGTCGGATGATGCGTTGCTGCAGGGGTGTCAGCCGGTCGTTGATGAGTTTCTCCACAGCCTTGAAACGCTCTTCTATCTGGTCTCCATCCGCCTCCTCATAAAGGGTGGAGGAGGCTCGTTCGGAAACAGGGCGTTCTTCATCTGCCCGAGGGTCGAGGGTCGTCTGCTTCTGTCGCTTCTGCTTGCGCAGTTGGTCGATGCTGATGTTGCGCACAACAGTCAGTGCCATCTTATCGGCGTCTGTCTGCGCCGCCAATGCCGCACCGCGCCGCCACAGCCTGCAGAAGGCTTCTTGCAGAGCGTCTTCGGCATCATCGCTGCCGAGCATCCGCCGTGCGTATGCCAGGAGCTTAGATCGCCCTTTCGTGAATGTATATAGCAGATTCTTTTCACTCATCACACCATAATAACGATTTACCTACCGATTTGTGACAGTAAAAGTGTGTTTTATTCGTTATGTCGAGTCGATTTTTGCCTTCGATAAAAGCAAAAAGCAACCAAACGAAATAGAAAAAATCAAATCGTCCCGTCTGTCGTTGTATCACAACGACCCCAAAAAATCCCAAAAATCCCCAAAAACCGCTTGTCGCAGCCCATTCCTACCGATTCATCCACATGCTCCGTTCGCTCTCCGACATCTTTTCGATGGCATAGCGCAGGGTGGTGCGGGGCATTTCATGAACGTGGCGCTCAAGGAAATCGCGGAGGATGTCCATGCTTACTCCTTTCCCCATCTCGCGAAGCATCCAGCCTACAGCTTTGTGCATGAGGTCGTGAGGGTGGCTTAGGTGCATCTCGGCATAGCGGAGGCACCACGACGGGTCGCCCTGCTGCGAGGGCTTCATGGTGCACACGATACTCATGCGTTGCCGCCACAGGTTGGTGCTGTGGGCTAGCCCGTCAACCACTTCCCGCTTGTATGCTTCATGCAGACCGGCTTCCTTGCCGCCCAAACAGGTAGGCAATAGCAGCCAATGGCCGATGATTTTCGGTGCGGAAAGGTCTACCAAGTCCCAGTTGTTGGCTCGTTCGGCATATTGCAGATACAGCCTCACAATGTCGTCACGCTGGCGGATGGCTTGGGCATTGTCGGTGTATCGTTTCGTGGCATTTCGCTCAAATTTGTCAACCAATAGCAACCATCCGCAAAGTCTCACTTCGTGCCATTGGTTCATCAGCAGTTCTGGTATCTCCTCAGTGGGTATGTCGCGCGCAGCCTTCACCACTTCCCGTGTCTGCGGCACTTTGATGCCTAAGAAGTTGTCGCCGTATCCGTATTCTCCTTCTGCGGTCTTGAAAAACCGCATCAACACGCGCCGCTGCTCCTCATCATACAGCGACTCCATATATTCGATAATTTCCTTTGCGCTCGTCATAAATAATGTCTGCTTGGTTCTTGGCACATGAGTATGCACGCCTGACACGTCAAAGGTAATAAATTAAATTGGGATAATCACACCTTATCCCGCATTTATTTTGTAATTTTGCACAAATCCTTAATCTTGAAATGTGATGTGCAAAAATAGATTTTCCCGGAATTTTTCAGCTTGCGGCAGATGTCTGCTGATTATCATTGCCTTCCTCTCCTTGCATGCTCAGGCGCAGACCACAGCCGATTCGCTTGCCATTGTGAATGCCAAGTGGGAATGGACCAACATCGACGGAGGGATGAAGGCGGGATGCGCCGCTTTTGCCAATCTCTACGGCGGTCCGCAATATGTGAGCATCGTGGAGGTATCTCCCAAGGGGAAGCATCGGGCTGGCATCGCCATCTCAAAGCAGATGAAGCCGCTTACCCAACTGGCTCACGAACACAAGGCGGTAGCGGCTATCAATGGCTCTTATTATAACATGAGCAAGGGCAACTCGGTGACTTTTCTTAAAGTAGACAAAGAAGTCCGCGACACCACAACCGCGCAAGAGTTCGGAATCCGTGTCACAGGTGCTGTGGCGGTGCGTAAAGGGAAGTTAAAACTGTTGCCGTGGACGCCACAGATTGAGCATGGATACAAAAAGAGGGTGGGGACGGTACTCGCATCGGGACCGCTCATGCTGCAAAACAGCCGCTATGCGTCTTGGGCTTCGTGCGACAGCGGGTTTATTGCCACGAAGCACCC